>CAZGYZ010000020.1:0-10887 GCA_964530675.1 uncultured Nitrospira sp.
TCAGGTATGGACTGATCCGTTCGATCCATAGCCTTGGTAAGCTCGGCTTGCACGAAGCTCAAGTATTGATCCATGGTGGGATTCGTCAGTGCCAGCAGGACCGTCACGGCCAATACCATCACGACTAGGCTCAAGCGCAGAAGACTCATATAGGCCCGCGCCCCCCTTTGACAAACAACGGACGGATGGCTAGCCTACGCTTCTTAGGTTTGTGACGGCAACCACGCTGCCCACATTGTTTCTATCAGGAGGATCCTCATGTTTGTCTGGAGCAAACGCCTTGTCGCAGCCCTGTTGGGACTATTTATGCTCACATTGGGAATCCTTTTCCTCAATGCAGCGCCGGATAACACAAGCGGCCTCAAGACTTAT
The DNA here is from genome assembly GCA_964530675.1 of uncultured Nitrospira sp. GTDB lineage: Bacteria > Nitrospirota > Nitrospiria > Nitrospirales > Nitrospiraceae > Palsa-1315. Next base: position 373 of record CAZGYZ010000020.1, read on the forward strand.
ATGACCGGATGGATGGCCATCAACTATCTCGGTTTGATTGTGTGGGTCTTTGTCTGGATGATCGATCAAACCCGCATGCGGGGAAAAAATGTTTGGGTTTGGCTTCTCCCTTTCGTCCTGGCACCCCTTCCGACATTGATGCTGTTCGTCTTGTTCCTCCAGAGACGTCTAAGGCCGTTATAGATCGGCTGAGCCGACTCGGGCTTGCGCATCGCGGCCGGTTTCTCGATGCAACTGTGTTCGGAGAGCCCACACCAGCCAAATGCCTGGTACCGCGATCAGAAACGACCAAAAGAAAAATTGCGCCCAGCCGACCATTTCCACTAACTCAGCCGACGGACGACCGGAGAACACTCGCCCGAGCGCTTCCAGCGATGAGAGCAACGCGAACTGCGTTGCGGTATATCGATGGTCGCACAGCGACATAATCAGTGCGACAAACGCTACGGTGCCCATGCCGCCGGTGACATTCTCGATAAGAATCGACGCCGTGAGCGCCGCGTAACTCTTGCCCATCCAGGCAAGCCACATGAATCCCAAGTTTGAGACCGCTTGCAGCAGACCAAAGAGCAATAACGACCGAACCATCCCGAGCTTGGCCATTGCAACACCCCCGGCCAATGCGCCGATGAGCGTCGCTCCAATCCCAAGACCCTTTACGTACCCGACCTCGCTGACGGAGAAGCCCAACCCTCCAATCAGAAATGCCGTTTGAAGCGAGGCTGCAACGGCATCTCCGATTTTATAAAAGACGATGAGGGCGAGAAGCCCAACCACCCCTGGGCGTGTAAAGAATTCTTTCAGCGGCCCTCCAACCGCTTCGGCCAGACTTGCCGGTGGCGCGCCCGGCTCTGACGGTTCCGGACTGACGAGGATCGTGACGACTCCGGCCAACATTAACGCAGCAAGCAGCAAATAGGTCATTTGCCATCCAATACGATCGGCCAATAGGAGGGCGCCGGCGCTCGCAAGCAACAGCGCACATCGATAGCCATTCACCCAGACAGCTACACCGAAGCCCCGTTCCGGACGTAAGAGCACATCGGTCCGATAGGCGTCGAAAACGATGTCGAGTGAAGCAGCGAGGAAGGCCACCACGAGTGCCAGTATCCCCAATATTTCCGGGCGCTGACCCGGCCCGGTCACTGCCATAGCCGCCAAGCCGAGCGCGACACTGACTTGCATCACCAACATCCACCCGCGCCGACGTCCCAGCCAGGGAGGGACCAGGCGATCCATCAAGGGTGCCCACAAGAATTTCAGCGTGTACGGGAGACCGACGAGAGTAAAAATGCCGATGGTCTTCAGGTCGAGTCCGACAACCGTCAGCCAGGCTTGGAGCGTCCCAGCTGTGAGGGCCAATGGCAACCCAGAGGCAAAACCCAAGGGCAACATGATGGCGATCCGCCGGTTCGCAAGGATCTGAACAAACGATGGTGTTTTCATCGAGCCCTACCAGTGGACATGCGGCAGTAGCATATCATCGGAATGCAGGGTGGCTCAGGACATTCTCGAAATCTAATCTTTCGAGGGGATGGAGTGGAAGGCCGAAGAGGTGATGGAGGGACTCCCCGCGCATCGAAGCTCAGCAGGGTTGTCCATTGAAGGTACAGGGCTTATAACGCGTAATATCAAAATCGACATTTTCTTGGTAGACCCGTTCGTTGCCGTTCACTCCATCCTGCTCCGGATCGTTATACATGGTGTGGTTCCACCAGTAGAACAAGGGGTAGGCTTCCGTCCTGTAGACAGGATTACCATAATTGCTCCTGGAATACTCCTGAACGAGTCGACCGGTAACATAATCGATTTGGCCGTTCCCGTGCAGAGAGTAGAGCGTAAGAAAGAGCCGGGCTTCGTGGTCGTAGTGCTCATCGACTCTTGTCGCAAGGTCAGGTTCGAGGGGCAGGAGCTCCTTCGCCCATCCACCGGACACTGAGAGCAGGAGAAGAAGAGAGACCATGAAGACGGAAGCCGCTGACTGCGAAGGTGTCACAAGAGACTCATGATAATGGAGTGGGCAGGCAGGCGAACTCTACCATGGCCTTGCAAGGCCTTCAAGCGAGGGCGGAACGCAACTTAACCCGCAGGAGATCCTTGCTCCCATCGCAAGGATCTCCCTATAATGGCCCGACTATCATGAAACGCGCCTCGCTCCATACACTCGGCTGCAGACTGAACCAAGCAGAGACAGCGGTACTCGAAGCTCGCTTGCGGCACAATGGCTACCGTGTCGTCGAATTTGGTGAGCCGACAGACTTGCTCGTCGTGAACACCTGCTCTGTGACAGAGGAGGCAGAACGGACCTGCCGATACGTTATCCGCAAGACATTGAGACATTCCCCTGGTGCCTTTGTGGCGGTCACCGGCTGTTACGCCCAGACCGGCGTCCAAGAGCTGCGCACCATTCCAGGAATCGATCTCATCGTCGGCAATCAATTCAAATGGGACTTGCCGTCATTTCTTCCGGCGCCCCATGCTTTGAAAAAGCAGCCGGACCCGGAAGTGCTCCATACTCGCACCATCGACCGAGAGGATTTCTCCCTACCGGAGTATGGCGAACCGGATTCCACCAGAGCATTGCTCAAGATTCAAGATGGCTGCAACGTGATGTGCAGCTTCTGCCTCATCCCCTTCGCGCGCGGACATGAGCGAAGCCGCCTCCAGAAGGACATAATCCGGGAAGCCGAAATGCTTGCGGCAGGGGGCTATCGGGAAATTGTGCTGACCGGCGTTAATGTTGGGCAATATCGCCAGGGCAAGTTTGATCTGGTCTGGTTGATCGCACAGTTGGAGAGAATCGAAGGACTCGAGCGCATCAGGATTTCGTCTATTGAGCCGACGACGATCACGAATGCCCTCCTAGATTGGATGGCTTCCTCGTCGAAGCTCTGTCCCTATCTCCATGTTCCGTTACAGAGCGGAGACGACAGCATCTTGTCGTCCATGAATCGTCCATACAATCTAGAAGAGTTTGTCCAGCTAATCCACCGGGCCGTGGCAACGATTCCTCACCTTGGGCTGGGAACCGATCTGATGGTGGGGTTTCCAGGAGAAACCGAAGAAGCATTCGAACATACCCTGGGCATCGCGCACGAGCTTCCCTTCTCCTACTTCCACATCTTTACCTATTCACAACGGCCTGGCACCGCTGCCACAAAGTTGCCCGACCAGGTGCCGATTGCAGTCGCTCAGGAACGTGCAAAAATACTCGCCCAGTTGTCCCGTCTTAAGCGCTTGGCCTTTGCAGAACGATATATTGGATCCACCGTGCCAGTCCTCTTCGAGTCGGGAGAAATGGACGGGTACAGGGTGGGGATGACTGCAAACTTCCTGAAGGTGGGTGTTCCTTCAAACATCGACATCACCAATCACCTGAAAGATGTGCATATTACTGGGGCATCGGATCGTTGGGCGGTGGGTCAGCTGGCAGCAGAGAATCAGCCTACGAGAAGGGTGCCGGTTCTATGAAAGCCAAATCTACAGCGACTCAGGTCCATCTTGAAACCTTCGGCTGTCAGATGAACGAGTACGATTCGGAACTCGTTCGCTCACTTATGAAACAGGACGGATTTGTATTTACCGACGAGCGTGAACGTGCAGACGTGATTCTGATGAACACCTGCGCGATTCGCGAGAATGCCCACAATAAGGTCTATAAGCACTTATCTGAGCTTAAAAAACTCAAGCGGCAACGTCCGCTGGTCGTGGGCGTCTTGGGTTGTATGGCGCAAAACCTGAAAGAGGAACTGACCGACTTTCAACCGCTGGTCGATGTGCTCGCCGGCCCTGATGCCTATCGCCAGTTACCGATGTTGATCCGCAACGCGATGCGCTCGCAAGAAGAGGGGGTGGATCAGAAGGGACTTGGAGTCGACCTTTCGGAATATGAAACCTATCACGATGTCGTACCGGACCGAACCGACGGGGTAAATGCCTGGATCGCCGTCATGCGGGGCTGCGACAACTTCTGCAGTTTCTGTGTGGTCCCCTACACTCGGGGTCGGGAGCGTTCCCGTGATCCGGAAGGGATCGTTCAGGAGGCCCAACGGATCGCCGAACAAGGATTCAAGCAGATCACGCTCCTGGGGCAAAACGTCAATTCCTACCGCTTCGGCAACTGGGATTTCGCACGATTGATCACGGCGGTGGCGGACGTACCAGGCATCCAACGCGTGAGATTCACCTCCCCTCACCCTAAAGACTTTCCGATTTCATTGTTGGAGGCCGTCGTATCCCATCCCCACATCTGTAAGCAAATTCATTTACCACTACAGTCCGGCAGTGACCGCATCCTCGACTTGATGAACCGCACCTATACCAATAAAGAATATCGCGCCTTGGTCGGACGTATCCGTACCCTGAGATCGGACATCGTCCTCAGCACCGATATTATTTGTGGTTTCTGCGGGGAAAACGATGAGGACTTTATCGAGACATACCGGCTGGTTGAAGAAGTACGGTTTCACTCAGCGTTTATCTTCAAATACTCTGAACGAAAGAATACGATCGCCGCCCGCAAGTTTCCAGACGATGTTTCCGAGCAGCTAAAAACCGAACGGATCTCGCGACTCTTCGACCTGCAACGGAACATTTCCTACGAACGCAACCGGGAATACCTGAAGACAATAGTCCCCGTGCTAGTCGAAGGAGACGCTAAGCGATCCGCCGCACAGGGCAGGGGAAAAACAGACGGCAATATCACCATCATCTGGGACAAGAGCGCCGTATCATCTCAACCGGGAGACATGGTCTCCCTTGCCGTCTACGATGCTTCGTCCACAACTTTATATGCAGAACTTCCGCCTGTGAATTGAATCGTTGTTGCCCCACCCGACCTCCCCCGGAATGAAGCTTCCCGCAGCAAGCTGCGGGGTATCTTGCGAAATTCTCCGAAGCCGCTACCCTCCTTCGCCAAGGCACGGAGGGTTCTCCTCGCCTGCATCCCCGCAGCAGCCGACTCCGCTAAAGTTGCCACATCGGCTAGGAAGGCCGGAAGCTACGGGGTATGCGGCGAAGAAGAATCATTTCTGTAGGATTGACTCCAAAAGCGAACACTTCTGAACAACACCAATTGGGGAATCCCACCGTCCCATGGGATCTTAAGAAATGAGGTTCGGTCTCCAACCGCATGATGCTCCGAAGGGGAAACTGAATCTTTTGGTCAAGACCCCATGCACAACTCGTCACAGCGTTAGAATTTAGCACTGTATTATCATATACCTAGACTCATTATCTTCTATTCTTACTATCGCCCTCACTTGTCAATCCATTCCGTACTCATTCCCGATCTTCCCCTGATATTACCCAATCTTAACTGGTGAGATCAGGCAATCTACTTCATCCTGCTAAAGGCATAGTCTTTGCTAAGCAAATGAGGCGCTAACACATTAATTTCACTCCCTGGAGACGAAGCATGATCGAGAATCAAGATCACAGCGCAAAAGAAAAGAAAAGCCTATCCCTGAGCCTGGAAACCATCATTGCGCTGGGACTCTTCGGATGGATTGCACTGAGCATGGCACTGATGGGTCTGGGAATCTGGTAATTGCCTAGGACATCGACAATTGTTCTCGCCACGGATAATCACACGCTCCAATTCTGAAAGAAGGAGAGTCGCGATGAAAAGCTATCTCCCACTAACGAATGTGCGACGTCTGATCATGCAGAGCCTCGTCGGAATCACCGCCTGTGCCCTCCTTATCAGCGGTTGCGCCAGTGGGACGAAACTCGCCCAGAATCCAAATAACAGCGTCTACTTGGAAGAAGTGTCTGATTGGTCGTTTGAAGCCAGCCATCCAGCTGTAATCGAACAGCAGACCATCACAAAGATCGTGAAAGGGTTATATGCCAATGACAGCATAGCCGGATCTTCAAGAATGTCCGCTGGTGGCAGCAAGCCGATGAGAATTTTCAGCGATGAGGACGTAGAGTTTCTCTCCCCCCTGCTCACACAAGGCTTAGCAAAGGCGAAACCCGAACAGCTTGTTGGGTTCCACATATCCTCATCGGCAGGGTCAGGCTCTGAGCCCACCACGGGCAGTCTTTACGTGCTGAAAGAATCGATCTACTTGACCCTTAGGAAAGGTACTGAGCCGATTGGTTTTATGCCCGAGTCGGCTGCACGTACCGAACCGGCTCCGGCCTATGCTTCCAACGGTGAGCCAGGCGCCATGACGATGATCATCGACTACCATGCAATGGCCAAGGCCCCAATGCCGGCTTCCCTCCCAATGGCAAAAGCTACGTCGGTTCTTCCAACTGCCCCCATAGCGGCAGCCGCCCAGCCAAGTGCTCAGGCGGTTTCCGACAGTATGGTCCAGGAAGCAGGGGATGGAGAATTGACGGCCCAGAGACTCACTGAAATAAAAATAGCAAGAGCTGCGCTCGCCAAGAAGGATACAGAAATCAGTATGCTGCGCAAGGAAGCGGAATGGATGAAACGCCAACTTCGTGACCGCGACGAGGAAATGCAAGCGCTTCGCTTGACCAAGGTATCCGGGAAACCGGCAGCGAAGAAGAAACCGGCCCAGGCGGCACGAAATCGCTAAGCTATCTCAATCAACATTCAGCAACTCCGGCTGGAGCAGGACCACTTCACTAGACAGGGGCTGGCGGAAATTCATTCGGCAATAACAGGCATACGTCACATAGGTATCTTGTAGGCAGTACCGAGCCAACTCAAGCCCCTGTCCTTTCTCCCACATTTCAGCCACCTGAGCCCCACTGCCCGACTTAGTTTCAACGTTCAGCGCTCGCGCCAGGACATCGAGTTTCACCCACCCGCGCGTATCCCAATTGCTCCAGATCGCCATCGTGTCGTAAACCGGTTCCGTGCGAAACTTAGCGAGGTTGACGTCCAAGCTCGGCTTGACTTGGTGGATAATCGACCTCTTCTTAAGAAACGGAAGGTCGAAACCCAGACCGTTATGGGTGATGAAGAGAGTCGGGCGGTTCTGAGCCAAACGGCTCCAAAATTGCCGCAGCAATTCCCGTTCATCCCCGCCATACCAGGCTACCGACCCACGCGGCTCAAGCTGATCGGAAAATTCCAACAGACCGATACAGACGATCTTACTGAACGTGCCGTCGAAAGCCGACTTCGCATATTGTTCATCCTCGGCGCGTCGCTGAACCTCGGCAGCACCCGCCGTAAACAAATCGTACCCCTCGCCTGACGGCTCAGACTCGCCGCTTGGCGGGAGCTTCCCCACCAGCCGAGCCCATTCTTCCCGAGGCGCTTGAATAGTCTCTATATCCAGAACAACCTTCATGAAACCTGTCCGATGCTCTGTCGCCGCAAGGCTTCGATGACCGGGCGATCAGCCGGGGGAAATTCAAAGTCTCTCAACTCGTGTGGCCAGACCCATCGAATCTCCGCGCATTCGATTGCAGTGGCCTGTCCAGCTTCGATCCTGCAATGGAAGAAATGCAACTCCACAATTTTCTCCGCATATTCATGCCGGATGATCTGAAAGGGTATCGGCGCATCGATGCGAATACCCAGTTCCTCGAATAGCTCTCGCCGCAGACATTCTTCCAATGTTTCACCAGTCTCGCACTTCCCACCGGGAAACTCCCAGAAACCCGCCAAATGTACACCAGGATTCCGTCGGGCAATCAAGTAGCGGCCCTCACGATGTATAAGGCCGGCAGCGACTTCAACAATCTTCATGGGCACCGTCGCTCCTCGCGGCTTAGCAGGATGCTGAAAAAGTCCGCCAGCGGCGTTCTCGCGTCGCTCAGAGGCTCAACGTACCGAAGCGTACGCCTCGCCTCTTCGCTCGCTGCGGCCTTGCTGGACGGTCTTTTTGAGCATCCTGAGCCATTGTGACATCAACATCAATATGTAACATTCCACGGCGCTTTAGGTGGAAACCGAGTTTTTCCGCAGCCTGTTTGAATCGAACGGGTACGTCTTGCAAAACGATTTCATCGGACATTGCCGACAGGAAGGATTTCTCGCCGTGCAGCAGGTCGCCCCAAAGTCCATGATCGCTTGGTTAAAGTCATAGCCCTTCCCGCTGGGAATTAAAGCCTCCGATAATTGCCAGAGCCCCGCCTTTTGGGCCTTAGGATCGCCTTTCGCCATGAACACCCGATAAAGAACCCGAATGACATTCGTGTCCAGGATCGGCGCATCTTCGTTGAATGCGAACGACCGGATCGCGCCGGCTGTGTAACGTCCAATTCCCTTGAACGACAGTAATTCATCCTCATCGCTCGGCAGTTGGCCCCCGTACCGCGCCACTGTCTCGCACGCGATACTATGTAACCGTTCCGGCCGAATATTGTAGCCAAGCGGATACCAGGTCTTCTTCACATCCGAGACCGGAGCATCGGCCAACTCCTCAAAACTTGGGTAGCGCTCTAAAAACTCGTGGTACTTCGGAATCACACGATCGACCTGGGTCTGTTGTAACATCACTTCAGAGACGAGAATGTGATAGGGGTCGGAGGTCTTTCGCCAAGGCAGATCGCGGCCATGCATCTCGTACCATTTCAGCAGACGAGCCTGAAAACGGCGCTTCTGCGAAGCATCGAGACCGGAGGGCTTCTTCGATGTCTTCTTCTTGCGCTGAGATGATGTTCGTGGGCTAGAGGTGGTAGGCATCAGAAAGTCGATCCAATGGCGGCATTCTAGGGGTGCGTCCAACGAAAATCAAACCTTACCTATTTCCCCCCAAACTCTTCAGTGCCAGAAATCTCCAAAGATCTCTATTTCTTTGACAACTACCCGTTCACCGACTAGCATTTTCAAAAGTAAAGACATTCTCAGCGGGAGTCTCATAGGTGAGGCCTCTTTGAAACCGATGCCCTTGTATGGCACCTAATATGACGGAGCAGAGGCAACACATTCGTTATCAGGTCGAATTCCCTGCTAGAATCGCAGGTGTACATGCCGGGATAGGGATCGTATATAACCTCGGTATGGGTGGCTGTAAGGTCGTCAGCGATCTTGGGGTAACAAGGAATGCCCTCCTAACAATGCACCTTCAGATTCCGGAACAGACCATGGCCATCACCATTCAAGCCGCCAGAGTCCAATGGACCATGGAATTCGAGTTTGGAGTAGAGTTTCTTGAGCTGCAAGACCTGGAGCGAACCAGGCTGGGGCAGTTCCTGGCAACCCAAGTAAACATCGCCGCATAGGGATCGCTGAAATACAGCTATGGTCACTAGAAAACATCCAAGATTTCCCGTGTCGCTCTCCAGCACCTTGATGCATAAAAATCAATTCCGTCATGCTGGGTCCGTCCGAAACCTTTCTGCCAAGGGGTGCCTTGTAGAAAGTATCATCAGTCCCTTTACCGGCATGCAGCTCACCATACACTTGCATATCCCAGGTGAGCCGCAACCCATCTCGATCGACAATGCCACAGTCCGCTGGTCCGGATCCGCCGGTATCGGCCTAGAGTTTCTGACGATAGCATCCCCGCATCAAGATCGACTGGACCGCATGATCCAGCAGCTTCAACCCAAGACTGGCCCTCAGTAGGCAACCGTTCTGTGGTTGCATTTTAGGCACGCTCCTCCGTATCCTCCGCCTGTATGGACCTCTCAAAACTTTCCGAGGATCAATTCAAGGAACTTCTGCGCGGCATCGTCGACGATCGCCTACGCGAGTTACTGGGCGATCCTGACCTCGGACTCCAGCTTGGCAATGGCCTGCGCGCCCGTCTGAAAAAGTCCCTGTCCGATAAGGAAAGACTGTCCGGCGAGGACATCGCGAACAAGCTCGGCCTCCGCTGGTAAGGACACTATGGCCTGGTATCGGCTTGCCTATTGCCCAACCATTCTCACAGACCTTGCGAGCCTTGAGCTGTCCATGTCACAGCGACTCTTAGACAAGACCAAATGGATCGCCTCCAACATCGAAAACTTGCGCCACGAACCCATTGAGTCAGACCTACCAGGCCTTTTCAAATATGCGGTTGAGGGCTGGCGAATTTTCTACTCCATTGACCGGGACAATCACCTGATCGACATTCACGGCATCGTTCGCCAAACGGAGTTCTGTGTATGATTGCCCTCACACTTGCCGCCATCGCACAGCTGAAAGCAATTCAAGTCCATCATCCTCAGGATCCAGTCGTCAGGATTTCCGTGCACGACCTGGACGATTCACGCTTAAGCTTCAGCATCACGTTAGAAGCGAACCCGCAGCCTGACGACGACGTTCGGCAGATCGATGGCCTCACCATTGCCGTTGATCGGCGGAGTGCCCCACGGATGGAAGGCGTGACGATGGACTACTCTGAAGCAACCGGATTTCGCTTTCTACACGATGAGAAGGGGCGCAGCTTGCCTCTCCTGACGATTCCCACACTCAATTAGCGGGTAGTGACAGGATGCTCAAAAAGGCCGCCAGCAGAAGAAGATCGTTGTTTGGTTTATTTGGTTTGTCTCGTTTGTTTGGTTAAACCAGATAAACCAGATGAACAAAACAAACCAGTTTGAGCATCCTGAGAGATTAGGTGAGCCGATCCGATAGCGTGGCCACATGCACTTGGA
>CAZGYZ010000020.1:10987-17331 GCA_964530675.1 uncultured Nitrospira sp.
AGCATCCTGAGAGATTAGGTGAGCCGATCCGATAGCGTGGCCACATGCACTTGGAATTCGCCCCGCGTCACATCTTCGACATAGCGGCGCAGGGCATCCTTGACTACGGGAAATGCGATCTTCTCCCATGGAATTGCAGAGGGTGAGAATAGCTGTACCTCCAGACTTTCTTCGCCCACCCCGAAATCCGGCGAACGCATCGGCCCTCGGAATACCAGGTATGCCTGGCCGATGTGCGGGAGACTTAGAACTGCAAAGAGGCAGATACGCTCTACCTGAGCCTGCGCTTCCTCCAGAGTCTCGCGAACGGCCGCCTGCTCGGTACTCTCGCCGATTTCCATGAAACCGGCAGGAAAGGTCCAGAGACCTGATTTGGGTTCGATCGCACGCCGGCAGAGCAGGATTTGCCCGCTCCACTCCGGAATGCAACCTGCGACGATTTTCGGATTATGGTAATGAATGGCCTGACAAGTATCACACACGAACCGAGGCAAGTTGTCGCCGGCGGGAACCTTCTTGCTAACTGAGGCACCGCAAGCGCTGCAATAGTTCATAGGAAAGTGATACGTGATGTGTGACGAGCGAAACGGGGGAGAGCTCGAGGTCCGAAGTTCGAGGTTTTCGGAACTTCGAACCCTGGACTTCGAACTTCGAGTCGCATCTGTTCCCCATGTTTCGCGAAGCGTTATATGAGCATGGATAACACAAAACTACGGTTCTTTGCACCCTGCCCACGCGGGTTGGAGGGGGTTCTTGAACAGGAGCTCCACGACCTTGGCATTCCTACGACCACAAAGACGGATGGCGGGATCGGCTTCCAGGCTCCCTGGTCTACGATGTATTGGGTCAATCTCAAAAGTCATATTGCCAGCCGCGTGCTCTGGGAAGTCGGACAGGCCTCCTACCGCTCGGAAGACGATGTCTACCGTGCGGCCTGTAGTCTGCCTTGGCCAGACTGGTTCACACCGTCACAGACCATCAAGGTAAAAGTGAGCGCGCGCCGGTGTCCACTCACCAGCCTGGACTTTATCACGCTACGAATTAAAGACGCGGTCTGCGATAAATTCATGTCGGTGTGCCATAAGCGACCAAGCGTGGATACGAATCGGCCGAACATCCGGCTCGATGCCTTTCTCGATGAATCGACGGTAACCTTCTATATCGATACCTCCGGCGAACCGCTCTTCAAACGCGGGCATCGTGTCCTGTCCGTCGAGGCGCCGTTGCGCGAAAACCTGGCGGCTGGCTTGCTACGGCTCGCAGGGTGGACCTCCGGAGACGTGCTGCTCGACCCCATGTGCGGCAGTGGAACGATCCCGCTTGAAGCGGCCATGATGGCGCGCCGGATCGCACCTGGGTTGTCCCGCTCCTTCGCGTTTGAGCGTTTGCTGGTTCACAATGCCCAACGCTGGGGCCATCTGCGCGAAGCTTCTCGACTGAAGCAACTGGCGGAAGTGCCGGCCGCCATCTATGCCTCCGACCAGGATCCTGCCGCGGTGAAGATTGCGCAGCGGACATTTCAGGGGGCAGGAGTCGCCATCGATGTTCGCCTGCGGCAAAGCGATGTGCTCGACATCGAAGCTCCGGCTGAAGAGGGTGTACTCTTGATCAATCCGCCCTACGGAGTCCGGCTCGGCCGGCCAGAGGAACTCGACGCCTTCTATCCACAACTGGGCGACTGGTTGAAACAGCGATTCAGCGGATGGCGGGCCTATATCTTTACCGGCGATTTGCGAGTCCCGAAATTGATCGGCCTCACGCCTTCGAAACGCATTCCCCTCTTCAATGGCCCATTAGAATGTCGCTTGTACGAATTTTTAATTGTCTCGGGATCGATGCGCAAGACGATTCCTACATCCAAATAGCAGAGGGCAACGCCTCACCGATGCTGGAAACATACACCATGACTCGTCCCCTGATGCTTCTTTCGAGTCTGCTCCTCTTCTTGTCGCTTCCCGGCTGCAGCGCCGTGCAGAGTCTCTTCGCATCGATTGCCCCACCGTCCGCGGCAAACAGTCACAAACAGCAATCGGTACTCGATCAGCTGACTCCTACTGTCAGAAAGGATTTTGAACAGCTTGCTGGATTACATCACAGCGACCTGCTGGCTGCGCATGAAACGGTCGAGAAAGTTCCGGCGCAATTTAAACGGCGCCTGATAGTCGAGGCACTCAAACAACCCTGGGGCGGTCTGACGAATTTGGAGCGCCAGGGGCTCTTACTGGCTGAACTGGCAGCGGGAGGATCCATCAATCTTCCGGCCCTCCTGGATGTGCTGGAAGCCGGTATGGATCGCACCTCCACTTTCTATAAGCCGGTTCCTCTGCCGACAAATTCTTCACATGAAGAGCTCCAGGCCTTCCTGGTCGGAAGCTTGGAGCAGGCGTCGCTCCACCGAGACAACGCGCTGAAAAATCTGACCGAGGCCGAAAGGCACTTCCTGTTTCTGCATGCACGATCGATGGTGGAACACTTCCTTCCACAAGTTTCAAGCCTGTCAGACCGGACGGGCGCGCGAATCAAAGCCGATCTCCGGTTTGCAGAACTGCTCGAGGGACAGGTCGATTATGCCAGCCTCATTGCAGCGGCCCAGGTACTCGCGCGCCTCGCCAATGAGCGCTGGCTTCAGCAGGTCGCCGCGGCATGGACAAACCCCCTGCCGGCTTCCGCTGTTCCTCCCGGCGTGACCGGTGACGTCCTGTTGGTCCAAGAAACATCCTATGGACTGATTATCATTGGCGGCCCTGGACCGAATACCTATGAACTCGACAAGTACATCGGACTGATAATCGATGTGGGAGGCAACGATCTCTACCGAGGCATGATTGCCTCGTCTGTAAACGAAGAGCAGGGCAATGCCGTCGTCATCGATCTCAACGGAGACGATACCTATGCCGGGGCTCCTCTCGGACTGGCCACCGGACGGTTGGGGGTGGGGCTGCTAATCGATCATGACGGCGACGATGTCTACCAGCTCGGCATGGGGTCGGGAGGCGCTGGATTCGGCGGACTCGGAATCTTATTCGACACAAACGGCGACGATGTCTACATGGGCAACCGCTTGACCCAAGGCGCAGCATTAGGAGGGCTCGGCCTCTTGCTCGATGCGGCTGGGAACGACCGCTATACCAGCCATGGCTTCGCCATCGGATTCGGTGGCCCCCTGGGCGTCGGCGCCGTCATCGATATCTCCGGCGACGACCACTATCAATGCGGCGACACCTATCCCAGCGCCTACAACGCGCAAGACGCTCCCAGTGGGAAACCGGGCGATCCCCTCTATCAGTTCGACTGCTTCGGGCTGGGCGCCGGATCGGGGCAACGGATTCTGACAAAGAACATCGAGTGGCAGACCCACAGTTTGGCCGGCGGCTGGGGAATCTTGTTGGATATCGAAGGGCGCGACCATTACGAAAGCGCGAACTTCTCACAGGGGCAAGGCTACTTTTTCGGCGCCGGGATGAAATTAGACTTGGATGGCGACGACGAGCACCATGCCGCTCGCTATGGGCATGGCGCCTCCGCCCATTACGGGGTCGGCCTCTTCATCGACCGGCAGGGAGACGATCATTACGGTTCCTCAGGCCCCTTTTACAATGGAGGAGTGGCCTGGGACAGCAGCGTAAGCCTGATGATCGATGCAGGAAACGGCCGGGACACTTATGATTTCGACCACTCGACCGGTCTCGGTCGAGCCGACTACGCAAGTTGGGGGCTCTTCATCGACGATGGAGGGACGGACCGGTACCAAGCCCCCTCGGGCTTCGGAGACTCCTCGGAAAAGAGTGTCGCCGGGTTCTTCGATCTCGACGGCAAAGACACCTATAGGCTACTACCTGACGTTTTAATACTGGACAATGTTCGTCCCGGTAATGGAAAACTCTTCTTCCATCCCCAAGGTGGAATCTTTGTCGATCGCTAAAATAAGCGGCCATGGACCTCGAACCAATCCATATGTAAGGATAATTTGAGTTCCTCGACTCATCTCGTGAACGACCCAACAAGAAAGGAGCACAACTATGCCACCAAAGATTGAGATCGGCCCGATTGTCAAGGTTGTGAAGACCGACGAGGAATGGAAGAAGCTCCTCTCCCCTATGGCTTACGGGGTTCTGCGGCATGAAAATACCGAACGACCCTTTACCGACAACATGCACGACAACAAGAGAACCGGTATCTATTATTGTGCGGGCTGTGACCTTCCAGCCTATTCCTCTGAGCACAAGTTCGACAGCGGTACAGGCTGGCCCAGCTTTTGGCAACCGATCGACCCCAAAGTGGTCGAATCCACTACCGATTACAAATTGATCTTTCCCAGAACCGAAGTCCACTGCGCCCGCTGCGAGGGACATCAAGGACATATCTTTAAGGATGGCCCCAAGCCGACCGGCCTACGTTACTGCATCAACGGCGTGGCGCTGAAGTTTGTGGCTGCTTAACCCGCATAATTCATGAACATTTCTGCTACAATCGCCGATCCGCTGCTACGACAAGCCTTCGGCCGGCGGGCTCGCTCCTCGGACCCTCACCGTACTGCATGAGTACGCCTCAGGTCCTCCGCGCTCCGCTCTCGCGACGCGGCTCAGCGATTTCACGACGAACTGTCATGAATAATGCGGGTTAGCATGCACGCAAGCAGCCGAGCTACAAAGCGAAACGCTCTCGTTTCTCATGGGTTGAGCAGCAAGGAGAGGTGAGTGAGCCAGTTCGGCCGCCGCATTCGTCCATACGTGGAACGTGAAATTTTAGCGGCATATCAAGCCGACGCACAAGGGAAGCCGGACGTCGCCTTCTCGCACCTGGAACGTGCCCATATACTAGGGCAGACATCAACAGTTGAGCACGTTCGCGTGCATTGGCACATGTTCCTCTGGAGCATTCGTCAGCGTAACGTCCGAGAATGTCTAGGTCAGCTGCTGCGCATAGCTGGGGCGGCCATCGGTACTTCTGCCGGTCTGGTCCCGCAGGGAAACACGGGCGGCACAAACGTCAACCCCTTCAAGAGCATGCCGATTCCACCGGAGCTTGCAGCGCTGATAGAAAAAGCTCGTACTTCGAGGCAATGATATCCAACCAGTCTCTCAGACAGCGATTCATAACAGGGTGAATAGAACGGGAAAGCTGAAAAAAGAACTTGCAAAGAAAGACCATGATAGCTACGATTCGCGCCATGGTAACTTGCCAATCAGCTCAGAGCCTCACTTCCTTCGATCCCTCGCGAATAAAAACCAGAAACGACTGAAAACCAATCAAGGGCGAAGGCCACACCTCATGACAACCCAAACGAAAGGAGCCCCAATGAAGCCAGCCGTACCGAAAACCAAACTCCGACAGGCAGTCGGAGCTTCTTCTCTGTTACGCAGGAGCTTTCTCGGAGCCTTGGCCATCAGCTCAGTGGCGCTGCTCTCGTCCTGGATCGCAGCGCCGGGTGCGAATGCTGTGGTATCGAACGAGTACAAACTCAAGCTTCCTTTTGGCCTGGAAGAAAGTGCCATGGTCATTCCTCCCGATAATCCCATGACAATTCAGAAAGTCGAGTTAGGCCGGGTCTTGTTCTTTGACAGGCGGTTATCGAATGACAACACGATCGCCTGTGCGAGTTGCCACCTGGCGCAAAAAGGCTTTACCGACGGCCAACCAGTCTCCACTGGCATCAAGGGCCAAAAGGGCGGACGTAGTGCGCCAGCATCTTTTAACCGAGTGTTCAGCAGCGCTCAATTTTGGGACGGCCGGGCCGCAACATTGGAGGATCAATCCATCGGCCCCTTTACGAATCCGATCGAACACGGCTTTGTCAACTACGATGTCATGATTGCGAAAATGAAAAAGATCCCCGGTTATAACGCCCTCTTCCTGCAAGCCTTCGGCGCAGACATCACGATTGGCAACGTGGGCAAGGCTATCGCCAGCTTCCAACGCACCGTCCTTTCCGGCAACAGTCCCGCAGACAAATTTGATCAGGGCGGGGAAACTGGCGCCATTTCACAAGCGGCACAACGTGGCCTCCTCCTGTTCCGGGATAAGGCTCGTTGCACAAAGTGCCATTCCGGGTTCAATTTCACTGACGAAAAGTTTCACAACCTCGGCATCGGCTGGGACGATAACAAAGTGGATCTCGGCCGTTACATGGTGACCAAGAATGCTGAAGAACTCGGCGCCTTTAAAACCCCGACCTTGCGGGAGATCTCCCGAACCGCGCCCTACATGCATGACGGTCGCTTCAAAAACCTTGAAGAAGTTGTGAACTTTTATAATCAGGGCGGCGTGAAGAATCCTCACCAGGATCCGTTGATCCTTCCGCTCGAACTGACGAACGATGAGAAGCGAGACCTTGTGGAGTTTCT
>CAZGYZ010000021.1:0-16799 GCA_964530675.1 uncultured Nitrospira sp.
TTCTTCTTCAGCAGCTCATTCACCTTCCCAGGATTCGCCTTTCCACCGCTCGCCTTCATCACCTGCCCGACCAGGAATCCAAGCACTTGCTGCTTGCCCTCTTTGAACTGCGCTACTTGCGTTGGATTCTTCGCGAGCACATCGCCGATAATTTTGTCGAGCGCCCCTTCGTCGGAGACTTGCACGAGCCCCTTCTCTTGAACAATCTGCTCCGGTGTCTTCCCACTGCTGTAGACCTCGGGGAAGATCTCGCGCGCAACTTTCAAACTGATCGTCCCTTGATCAACCAACTGAAGAAGACTGACAAGCCGTTCTGGCGAGACCAGTGAAGCGCTGGCATCAGTCCCTGAATTATTCAGCTCTCTGGTGAGTTCGCCCATGACCCAGTTGCTCACCGTCTTAGCCTGATTGAACAGCTTCACGCAGGATTCGAAGTAATCGGCCACCGCCTTCGACGCCGTCAAGACCCCGGCATCGTACTCGGACAACGCAAACTCGCGGACAAATCGCTGCATTCTCGCTGCAGGCAATTCGGTTACCTGCTTGCGACAACCCTCGATCCATTCTTTCTCGAGCTTGAGTGGCACCAGATCGGGATCGGGGAAGTAGCGATAGTCGTGCGCCTCCTCTTTGGAGCGCATCACCGCCGTCTCGCCGCGGTCGAGATTCCAGAGGCGAGTCTCCTGGTGGATCTTGCCGCCCTCGCTCAACACCTTCGTCTGGCGCTTGATCTCGTATTCGACGGCATCCTTGACGAACTTGAACGAATTGATGTTCTTGAGCTCGACCTTTGTGCCAAACTCCTTCTGCCCCAACGGCCGGAGCGAGAGATTCGGCTCGCAGCGAAAACTCCCTTCATCCATATTGCCGTCGCAGACTTCGAGATACATGAGCACATCGCGGAGGCCCTTCAAATAGGCGACGACTTCATCGGCCGACCGCAAGTCCGGCTCCGTCACGATTTCCAGCAACGGAGTTCCCGCCCGATTCAAATCGACTCGGCTCCCGTTGGCGCCGGCGACGTGGACGCTCTTCCCTGCATCTTCTTCCAGATGGGCGCGACGGATGCGGACGCGCCGCTTGCCTTCGTTCGCCGCTATCTCGATCCATCCATGCTCGCAGATCGGCGCTTCGTATTGCGAAATCTGATAGCCCTTGGGCAGATCCGGGTAGAAATAGTTCTTGCGCGCAAAGAGATTATTCGCCGCAATCGTGCAATTCAGCGCCAGCCCCGCACGCACCGCCATCTCCACCGCCGCCTGGTTGATCACCGGCAACGTGCCGGGGAGCCCCAAACACAAGGGACAGGTCTGGCTATTGGCCGTGAGCCCGAACCGCGTCCCGCAGCCGCAAAACAACTTGGACTTCGTCCGCAGCTGCGCATGCACCTCCACTCCGATGACGACTTCGTAGATCATCGTTTAGCCGCGGCCTTCCTCATGCAACCGGTCGCGCTCGCGTCGCATCGCCTCGCGGCCGGCGTCGAACGCTTCGCGCAGGATCGCCTTCTTCGAGTCCACAAATTCCTTCCCTTCCCCCACGACCTCCTCAAACGTTTCGCCTGCGCTGCCTGCCAGATCGCGCAGATTGCCTTCTGCGCGACGGGCATAGCCACGCAACTGCTCGCGCGACTCACGCCCGGTCTGTGGAGTCAGCAATAACGCCGCCACCGTGCCTAGCGCTGCGCCGCTCAAAAATGCGAGCAAGACCCCCGCTGATGAAGAACCTCGATCATCCGCCATTGTGATGCCCTCCTTCTTCTCGAAACCGTTCCTTCATGACTTGGGTTGCAGCTTTAAATCCTGCGACCACACTCGCCACATTGGTTAACATCGATCCGCTTGAGCCTCGAACGACATTGTGAACCTGTTGTACCGACTCCCCCACTTCCCCGACCGCATGCAATAGAACGGTTGCATGCTCAACTCCTCCGCGGGCCTGTTCAGCCAGATCGTTCACCTTGTGACTCATCGTCCGGAGTTCGTCAATCAGCGGTGGCAAATCGTGGTTCATTTTGGCGAGAAGCTGTTCGGACTCCGCCACAGTCTTACGAATTTGAACCAACATAGGCACGAGAAAACCCACCAGGACTGCAAACGCCACAGCCACAAGAATGGCTGCGATTTCAACGAATGTCATATCTTCCTCCCGCTAACCCGTTACCCTTCTTCTCCCCCCCTATCCCTCTACCCCCATGACCCCTTCCCTTACCCCTCACCGTATTGCCGGCTTCTTCGCCCGCCATTGCGTACTCTGTTCGTAAGCGTAGGCCGCTCGCAAGAGCGTCTCTTCTTCGAAAGGGCGACCGATCAACTGCAAGCCGATGGGAAGCCCTGCCTGACTGAATCCGCAGGGCAACGAAATCGCCGGCACACCGGCGAGGTTCGCCGAAATGGTGAAAATGTCCGATAAATACATCTGGAGTGGGTCGTCGCTCTTCGCTCCAAACTTGAATGCGGGCGTGGGTGTCACGGGCGTCACGATGAGATCGACGTCCTGAAACGCCGCCTCGAAATCTTGGCGAATCAATGTCCGTACTGCCTGGGCCTTGCCATAATAGGCATCATAATACCCGGCGCTGAGGACATAGGTTCCCAGCATGATCCGCCGTTTCACTTCCGGCCCAAAGCCTTCCTGCCGCGTCTTCATATACAACTCGAGCAGGTCTTTGGTCTCTTTGGCGCGAAGCCCGAACTTTACCCCGTCATATCGCGCCAGATTCGAGCTGGCTTCGGCCGTGGCAATCACATAGTAGACGGCTACCGCCGCATCTGTCCGCGGCAATTGAATTTCTTTGATCTCCCCACCGAGGGCTTTCAGTTCCTGGATCGCAGCCCGCACCGCCTGCTCTACTTCAGAGTCCAACCCCTCCGCAAAAAACTCGACCGGCACGCCGACCTTCAGCTTCTTGAGATCTTTTCTCTTGAGCGCCTTCATATAGTCCGGAACCGGGGCATCGGTCGAGGTCGAATCCAACGGATCGTGACCGGCAATGGCTCCGAGGAGGAAGGCGGCATCCCTCACATCTTTTGTAATCGGCCCGATTTGATCGAGCGAAGAGGCAAAGGCGATCAACCCGTATCGTGAGACCCGCCCGTAGGTCGGCTTGAGACCCACCACCCCACAGAACGCCGCAGGCTGGCGGATCGACCCGCCTGTATCGGACCCCAACGCTGCAGCACATTCGTCGGCTGCGACAGCCGCTGCGGATCCTCCGCTGGATCCACCAGGCACACACTGCAAATTCCAGGGATTGCGGCTGGGGCCAATGGCGGAATTCTCGGTTGATGAGCCCATTGCAAATTCATCGAGGTTTGTTTTCCCGAGCAGCAGATACCCCTGCGTGCGCAGTTTGGCTATCACGGTCGCATCGTATGGCGGAACGAAGTTCCCGAGCATACGGGATGCGCAGGTGGTGAGCACCCCCTCGGTACAAATATTGTCTTTGATCGCCAACGGCATACCCATCATCGGCAAAGTCTTACGCCACCCTTTCAAGGAATTATCGAGCGCGCCGGCTTGCGCAACCGCCGCATCTTTGACTTGCGTGACGTAGGCCTTTACTTTGGGCTCCACCTGGCCGATCCGCAAGCCATAGGCACGCACGATCTCCACTGCCGTGACTTCGCCGGCAGTGAATTTCTCATGGAGCTCGTAGAGTGAAAGCTTGTGAAGCGACATCAGCGTTTCGTCTTTCCGGCAACAATCCTGTTCTTCTCGTTAACTTGAACGATCTTGGGGACATGCCGCTTGATTTCCTCGTCTGAGTAATACTCGTAACAAAAGATGATAATCTGATCGCGGACTGCGCCTTTCCTTGCCGTCGGCCCATTGAGGATAATCTCACCCGCACCGCGTTTGCCCGCCATGGCATAGGTCATAAACCGTTCGCCATTATTCAGATTGGAGCAGACGATCGCCTCATAAGGCAAAATTCCCGCTGCATCCATCAGATCCTCGTCGATCGTCAGACTGCCTTCGTAATCGAGGCAGGACTCTGTCACCGTGGCCCGATGGATTTTCGACCGCAACATTTGCCTGAACATGTTTTATCCTCGTGATGGGTAATGGGTGATCAGTGATGGATGACGTGTGTTCAGGCTTGAGACGCCCTCATGTATTCCAACGCATCACTCATCACCGTTCACGATCTTCGATAATTTTCGGCACGACAAAAAACCCGTCGGCCGACTCCGGTGCATTCGCCACCGCGCGCTCGACGGACAGGGACGGCCGCGCAATGTCGGGACGAAACACATTGACTTGCCCCAGCACCGTCGCCGTCGGTTCGACGCCTGTGGTGTCGTACCGGTTCAATGTCTCCACATGCGTGAGAATCTGGCTCAGCTGCTTCGTAAACGCCGCCTGCTCACTCACCGTCAACTCCAGCCGCGCCAGCTTCGCAACCTTCTCAACTTCCTGTTTCGTAATTTCCACTCTTCTCTTTCCTTCCCTCTCTTCAAGGATGTTCAAAATGGTCTTCCAGCAAGGCCGCAGGGAGTCCGGCGACTGAGGCGTACCCTCAGGGGTACGTCGCAGGGAGACGGACGACTGAGAACGCCGCTGGAGGCCATTTTCAACATCCTAACTCATTCGACCGTGACACTTTTGGCTAAGTTCCGTGGCTGATCCACATCCGCGCCGCGCAGCACGGCGATATGATACGCCAGGAGCTGCAATGGAATCGTAAACAAAATCGGCGAGAGCAGTGGATGGGTGTCGGGAATCGTGAACACCGCATCAGCGATCTTCCCCAACTCCCGCTCGCCTTCCGCTACGAACGCGATGACCGGCGCGTGCCGGGCTTTCACTTCCATCAGATTACTCACGGTTTTTTCGTACAACCGATCCTTCGGCGCCAACACGACCACCGGCATATCCCTATCGATGAGCGCGATCGGACCGTGCTTCATCTCTCCCGCGGCATAGCCTTCGGCATGGATATAGGACACTTCTTTCAGCTTCAATGCTCCTTCGAGCGCGATCGGGAAGTTGATGCCGCGGCCGAGGAACAAAAAGTTCCGCTTCTTGTGATACCTCTTGGCAATCGCGACAATCTCCGCCTCTCGACTGAGCACCCGCTCGACCAATACCGGAAGCCTGACCAGACGATCGAGCCAAGCTTTACCGTCCGCAACAGACAGGGTTCCACGCACGCGGCCCAAATGCAGCGCCAACAGGTAGAGCGCCGTCAGCTGCGCGGTGAAGGCCTTAGTCGAAGCAACGCCGATTTCAGGCCCACAATGCGTATAGAGCACGCCGTCCGATTCGCGAGCCAGGGTGCTTCCCACCACATTCACGATTGAGACGACACGCGCTCCTTTCTCCTTGGCTTCACGCGCGGCGGCCAACGTGTCAGCCGTCTCGCCGGACTGCGAGATGGTGATAAAAAGATCATCCTTCCCGACCAGCGGATCGCGGTAGCGAAATTCGCTGCCGATATCGACCTGCACCGGCGTACGAACCATCTCCTCCAACAGATACTTCCCCACCAGCCCGGAATGCCACGAGGTGCCACAGGCCACGATCCAGATCCGTCCAACCGAGGCAAACTCTTTGGGCGTCAATCCGATATCCGGCAGATCCGCCTCGCCGGTATCGTAGGAGTAGCGCCCGCGCATCGTGTCGAGAATCGTCTGCGGCTGTTCGTGAATCTCCTTCAGCATAAAGTGCGGGAATCCGCTCTTTTCCGCTGCGGAGTCGTCCCAGGTAATCTTCGTCAATTTTCGTTTAACAGGCAGGCCTTCGATATCGGTGAAATGGATGTCGGTCGCGGTCAGGACTGCGACATCGCCTTCTTCGAGATAGGTGACGTCACGGGTATAGGCGAGCATGGCCATGACGTCGGATGCGACGAAAGACGCCTTGGCGGTTTTGCCCACGACCAACGGACACCCGGAGCGCGCCGCGACCATCGTCCCCGGTTCCCGCTCCGAAATGACGGCAAGCGCATAGCTCCCTCGAACGTCCTTCGTGGCTGCTCGTACCGCTTCGGTCAGCTTCATACCCTGCTGAAGATATTTATCGATCAGATGCGCAACGACTTCCGTATCCGTTTCCGAATGAAACTTGTATCCCTCTGCCTCCAATTGCTGTTTCAGCGGCTGATAGTTTTCAATGATGCCGTTGTGCACCAGCACACAGCCTTTCGAGCGGTGAGGGTGGGCGTTTTGCTCCGAAGGCTTCCCGTGCGTCGCCCATCGCGTGTGGCCGATTCCCACGGTGCCCTTGAGTTCTTTCTCCTTGAGCGATTTCTGAAGATTGGCCAGTTTGCCGACCGTACGCCGAATTTCAATTTTGTCGCCTTGCAACACCGCGACACCTGCCGAGTCGTAGCCTCGATACTCCAGCTTGGCAAGCCCGCCGATCAGAACCGGCACCGTCTGCTGATCGCCCACGTATCCGACGATTCCACACATAACTTACCCCCTACTGCGTTTCTTCACTTGCCTACCCTTTGTAGCCAACGGTCGCTTCGTCGTGAGGCCTGAGAGATTTGTTTCTCGTTTCACGTTTAACGTTTCACGCGTTGCGCCGGTTTGCAGCGCCCGCCGGCGCGCTGCCCACCCTGCGCGATTCTCTTGAGGCACCCGCCCAATCACCAAGGCATCCGCCGGCACATCCTGCGTAACCGTGGTGCCGGCTGCGATGATGGCTCCTGCCCCGATTGTCACCGGCGCAATCAACTGCGTATCGCTGCCGAGAAAGACCCCATCTCCGATCACCGTCTGAAATTTCTGCCGACCATCGTAGTTACATGTGATGGTGCCGGCGCCAATGTTGACTCCCTTTCCAATCTTTGCGTCTCCCAGGTAGCTCAGATGGTTCGCCTTCGATCCTTCGCCCAGATCGGTTTTTTTCATCTCGACGAAATTTCCGACCTTGGCCTTCTTCCGCACCACCACACCGGGACGCAGGTGGGCGAACGGGCCCAGGTGCGCATCGTCCTCAATACGAGAATCGGTAAATACGCAGTGATCGAGAACCTCAACGCCATTGCCGACGATGCAATTCGTCAGCCGTGTAAAAGCACGCAGCACACAATCTTCCCCAATGGCCGTGGTCCCTTCGAGCATCACGCTGGGATACAGCACTGTGTCTTTTCCGATCGTGACCGCCGCATCAATCCAGGTTGAGGCCGGATCGATCATCGTCACACCGGCATCCAGCCATCGATCGCGAATCTGCTGCCGCACGACCTGCTCAGCTTCAGCAAGCTGTCGGCGCGTGTTCACACCAAGTCCTTCGTCTGGATTGTCAAGGACCACAGCGGCCACACGCCGTCCGGCACGTTCCGCGAGACGGATGATATCCGTCAAGTAATATTCCCCTTGAGCATTGCTGGGATCGAGTTTTTCCAAGGCACTGAAGAGAAACTCTCCGTCGATCACATAGGTGCCCACGTTGATTTCACGGATCGCTTGCTCCTCTGCGTTGGCGTCACGATCTTCGACAATACGAGAGACCCCCCCCTCGGCTGAATTCGTTCGCACCACCCGTCCGTATCCGCTTGCGTCTGCAAGCAGCGCGGTCAGAATAGTGACAGTTGCGCCTTCCGCTTCATGAACGCGAAGGAGTTCGCGCACGGTTGTTTCCTGAAGCAACGGCGTATCGCCGTTCAAGATCAAATATCTTGACGGGCTGCCCCGCTTGCCCACCGCAAACACCGGGCGGCTCTGCAAGACCGCATGGCCTGTGCCCAATTGCTCCCGCTGTTCAACAATGGCAACGGGAGAGCTGCCGCTCGTTCCTGACGTCGCGCGATCGATCACCTGGCGAACCAGATCGGCCTGATGCCCCACCACGACAGCCACACGATCTCCGGCGACGCACAATCCCAGCCCGACCGAATAGAGCACCATCGCCTGGCCGGCCACCGGATGCAGCACCTTCGCCTGCTTTGAGCGCATACGCTTCCCAAGCCCGGCAGCCATCACGACCACCGCAAGACCGGCCATCTTCCCCTGCTGATCGGAGCTGACCGGCTTCTTCACCGTTGAAACTGCAGTGGACCGTGGACGCTTCATCCGATCGGCACCCCCGTTTCAGGCTGTTTGACCGAACCCCATTTTGTCGCGGTAGTCACAGCCGATGCCAGCGATGTGGACGGTGAGCAGAGCCCGCCTGAGACGATGAGCTTCATCGCCTCTTCTACGCTCATGTCGACGGACGTGACTTCATGTTCCGGCACCAACAGGAAATAGCCGGACGTCGGATTCGGCGACGTCGGCACATACACATGGATCAGCGGTTCTTGCGCGAGGTCTTGCATCTCCCCTTTAGTCACCCCCGTCACGAACGCTATACAATAGTGGCCATTTTTGGGAAATTGAATCAACACGACGCGGTTGTATGACGCGTGCTCAGAGATCGCCAAAACATCCATCATGGACTTCAACGTCGAATAAATTCCCCGGACGAGCGGCACACGATTCAATAATTCTTCCCACCACTTTACGATTTGCCGGCCTATAAAATTGGTGGCAAGCAGCCCGACTGTAAAGACCAAGACGATCAATGCCAGAATTCCCAGGCCCGGCACATAATGACTCGGCACTAACCGGGCCAAAAGATCACCGAGAATCCCATCGACAGCCACGAAAAGGGCCTTCAAAATGAGGATGGTTCCCCAGATGGGGATAATTACGAGCAGGCCCGTCAGAAAGTAGCGTTTTAGCAAGGTTTTCAGCATAACCATGGGCCGACAGAGGTAGACGGTCATCATACAGAGAGTGACGAGGGCCTCGCAAGCCTTTTCTTGCTATTTTCAACAACTTGGAATACCATCCCGCCCGTTTTCTTTACCGACGAGAGTGCCAAGCGATGGGGACGAAGAAGCAACAGCCTCCCGGCCTGTTTATTACCCTGGAGGGAATCGAAGGCAGCGGGAAAAGCACCCAAATTCGCCACCTCGCGGAGCTGCTCGATCGGGCAGGGTTCCGCGTACTCCAAACCAGAGAGCCAGGTGGCACTGCTACCGCTGAAGCAATCCGCCACATCCTCCTCACGCCATCTTCTCACGAACCAGTCACACCTCAGACCGAAGCTCTGCTGATCCTCGCTGCGAGATGTCAGCACGTCGCGCATCTCATCAGGCCGGCATTACGGCACGGTACCCTGGTGCTCTGCGACCGGTTTTCCGATTCTACGTTTGCCTATCAAGGATTCGCCCGCGGCCTCGATCTGCAGTGGCTGCGAGCGGCCAACGAGGTTGCAACCGGCGGGCTCACGCCGGATCTCACCCTCCTACTTGACCTCCCGGTATCAGTGGGCCTGGCCAGACGGCGAGCTGATCGTGGGGAACAGAATCGGCTGGATCGTGAGACAGAACGTTTTCATCGAAAGGTACGCAGAGGATTTTTGGCGCTCGCAGCGGAAGAGCCTGGACGCATGACCATCGTGAATGCGAATCGGCCTGCGCAAAAAGTGCAGGACGAGCTCACTGAGATCGTGGTAGGGTGGATGGCCCGACCGCGTCGCCGGAGTTAGCATGCCCTTTCACGACTGTATCGGCCATCAACAATCCATCGCTTTCTTACAATCCGCCGTCACCCATGAGCGATTGGCTCACGCCTATCTGTTCCACGGCGAGGAGGCAATCGGGAAACGATTGACGGCCATTCGCCTTGCGCAAGCGCTTAACTGCGAACGGCCCCCGGAAACGAACGATCTCGACAGTTGCGGCGCCTGCCGGTCCTGCCAACAGATCGAGGCCCGCACACACCCGGACTTTTTCGTCATCGAGCCGGACCAAGAACAGGCTACTCAGCAAATAAAAATTGAGCAAGTCCGCGAGATCGAGCACCAGATCATGTATCGCCCACTCATCGGCGAACGAAAAATCTGTCTGATCGACAACGCTGACCGCATGACGATCGGCGCGGCCAACGCACTGTTGAAAACGCTGGAGGAGCCGCCCGCGCATAGTCTCTTCCTTGTCATCTCAAGTCGTCCCGCAGCCCTCCCGGCGACCATCCGGTCACGCTGTCAGGCCCTTCGCTTTACGACACCGGCTCGCACACAGGTAGAAGCGGCACTCATCCTGAAACGTGAAATCCCGCCATCAGACGCGCGCTTCCTCGCCATCATCAGCGAAGGCCGCCTCGGAGAAGCCCTCACTGCCGATGTGAAAGACACTCGTGCGCGCCAACAGGAACTCGTGGACTTAGTCCGCCCCCAATCCTTGCAATCGATCGGATCCATCCTGTCTTCGGCGGAAACGATTGCGAAGGCCGATCGCGCACAGGACATGCTCGCCTGGCTGGCTCGTTGGATTCGCGACCTGGTCTTGCTTCAGATCGGAGGAGACCGGGATCAGTTGCTCTACCTTGACGACCTCGCAACGCTCGAAACTTATGCGCAACAGGCCAACACCGATGCGCTGTTGGACCTACTCCGCGAGATTGAAATGACCGAGCAACGCGCCACACGGCACCTCAATCTCCACATGGCGCTGGAAATGATTTTGCTCCGTCTGCGCGACGCGGTGGCCCTGTCATCTGTCCCGCAACCTGCCTAGCTTTCGCCGTTTATTACCTGATATCTTTTATTCCACCACATGAGTCACTCCAACAGCTTCTACATCACGACACCGATCTATTACGTGAACGATGTGCCGCACATCGGACATGCCTATACGACCGTGGCTGCCGATGTCCTTGCTCGCTACTGGCGCCTGAGCGGGCGAGACGTCTTCTTTCTCACCGGGCTCGATGAACATGGGCAAAAGGTTCAGCAGGCTGCGGCCAAAGCCGGCATCGACCCGCAAGCCCATTGCGACAAGCTGGCGCCGCAGTTCCAGACCCTTTGGAAACGGCTAAACATTTCCAACGATGCTTTCATCAGAACGACAGATGCACCTCACAAATTGATCGTTCAACGATACCTTGAGGAGATTCATTGCAAGCAACTGATTTACAAGGATGATTACACTGGATGGTATTGCACATTTGATGAGCGGTTTTGGACAGAAAAAGACGTCGCGGATAGCCTCTGCCCTGACTGCAAACGACCCATCGAACGTATCAGCGAGCACAACTATTTTTTCAAGATGGGCCAATATCAGGATCGCCTGATCGACCACATCCGGGAGCATCCCAACTTCATCCGCCCTGAGTCACGCCGCAATGAAGTCTTGGGATTCTTGACCACCCAGAAGCTCGGCGACCTCTCGATCTCCCGACCCAAATCAAGACTCTCCTGGGGCGTCGAGCTACCGTTCGACAAAGACTACGTCACCTACGTCTGGTTCGACGCGCTGGTGAATTATGTCTCCGCATTGGAATATCTCAGACCTACACCATCACGAGAGCACTACTGGCCTGCCTCGATCCATCTGGTCGGAAAAGATATTCTCACCACCCACGCTGTCTACTGGTCCACGATGCTGATGGCCCTCAATCTTCCCCTGCCGAATACAATCTTTGCCCACGGCTGGTGGACGGTTGATGGAGAAAAGATGTCGAAAAGCCGCGGCAACGTCGTCGATCCCAACAAGATGGTCGACGAATTTGGCGCCGATGCCTTTCGCTATTTCTTATTGCGCGAAGTGCCGTTCGGGCAAGACGGAGACTTTTCGCAATCTGCGATGGTCACCAACATCAACAGCGACTTAGCGAATGGAATCGGAAATCTCCTCAGCCGCACCCTCACCATGATCGAGCGGTTCTCCGACAGCACGATTCCCGCAGTTGGCACTCCGGCTCTTCCCGAGCTTGAAGCCCTGATCGCCGCAACAGCGACAGGCCTCCCTGAACGAATCGATCAGGGCTATCATGCACTCGCCTTTCGGGAAAACCTCCAAGCCATATGGGAACTCATCGGTCTGTGCGACGAATACATCGACAAGGCTGCACCCTGGCAACTCGCCAAGAATCCTGAGAATCGCCCGCGCCTTAACACTGTTCTGAATACAGCATCAAGGGCGCTGCGATTGCTCTCGGCCCTCATGTATCCCTACATGCCCCAGACAGCAGCACAACTCACCCAGCAACTCGGCCTTTCGTTCGACTTTTCAAAGCCGATACCACAAACAGCCTACAAATGGGAGACACCGCTCGTTGAGACAAAGATCTGCAAGGGCCCAAGTCTCTTCCCCCGTATCGAATCAAAACCACAAGGAGCCAAGACCGTGAGCGACACACCGACTTCCCCGCAGCCGACCGCTCAGACACCTGCCCCAACAGCTGCCACGCCGCAGACCTTACCCCCTGCGGCACTAGCGCCCACGGCGCCTCCGCAGATCACCATCGACGAATTCATGAAGATTCAGCTCAAGACCGCGAAGGTCATCAGTGCGGAACGCGTGCCAAAATCGGAAAAGCTCCTCAAGCTGCAAGTCTCACTCGGCAGCGAGCAGCGGCAGATCGTCGCCGGCATCGGAAAGAAATACGAGCCAGAGGCCTTGATCGGAAAGACCATCGTCATCGTCGCCAACTTAAAACCAGCGAAGTTGATGGGCATCGAGTCACAAGGCATGGTCCTCGCGGCAGGCGACAGTGAGGTCAGGGGCCTTGTTACGCTCCTGGAAGACGTCGAACCGGGCACAAAAGTGAAATGACCCGCCGCCTGCAGCTGATCCTGGCCATTGCTGCATACCTCATCCCAGTTTCTTGTTTCGCAATCCCTACCATGGAGGCACTCCCACCAAACATTCAGCTCAACGATTCAACACCGACGACCATCTTAGTCCGCGTTGTGGGCCATGGCGCGATGGTGTTGGGGAAAGAGGTCGGCGGCGCTCGCGTGACGATCACGGACGTAGCCACCAAACAAATCCTGGCCACCGGCATTCAGCAAGGCACAGCCGGCGACCAAAATCAAATCATGCGGACACCGCGTCTCATGGAGGAACCGCACTATAGCTCCCGGCCTGCCGCAGCTTTTACTGCAACCGTCAACTTACTCCACCCCACACTGGTTGAAGTGACTGCCGAAGGACCGCTCGCCCACCCGGCGTCATCCCAGCGCGCCTCCACGACGGTGTGGCTCATTCCCGGACAAGACATGACCAATGATGGAATTGTCCTTCATCTCTACGGGTACATCGTCCAGATCGAACATCCGAGACAAGGCGAGCCGTTGATCGCCAAAGACGATGTGATCCTGCGCGCCTCAGTCCGAACATTGTCCGGAGCGCTGGTTCGCCCACACGGAGATTGGGACTCCCGGAAGATCCACATCTATGGTGAGCTAATGATTGGAGAGCGGGTTCTTGAACGACTCCAGTTGTTTTACAATGAAGCTCCCCGCAGCAAGCTGCGGGGTATCTTGCGGAATTCTCCGAAGCCACTACCCTCCTTCGCCAAGGCTTCGGAGGGTTCTCTCCGCCTTCATCCCCGTAGCAAGCTACGGGGTATTCGGCGAAGGAGAATAACGACCGAGCCAGCTTCGAGGCCCCGTTCTTCGTTCCCCTCCCACAAGATGCGCCTGACGGCATGACGCTCCGCGTGATTGTTTCCGATCCAGCCGGCGGCAACTTCGGTATCGGACAATCCAAATACCCAGTCCTCAGTGAGCGTCTGCGCCCACACCCGAGAAGCGATCCACGCTGACTTCGTGACTACTCAGGTAGATAGACTGAAGGGGTTCAGGCTGAAGGGGTTTAGACCGAAGGCCGAAGACTGAAGGTCGGATTTGCGAACACTTCAGCCTGAACACCTGAGTCGTTACCTGACTTCAAAGAAGTCTCCAGAATACTTGCCGCCTCATCGCGCACATGCGACACTATTAGTTATGAGCGCTCATGCTTCCTATGAACATCTCCGCAGCCGGCTATACCTCTCGCTGGCGCTGAATGCGGTGATTATCGTCGCCGAGTTCATCGGCGGATGGGTACTCGACAGCATTGGACTCATGAGCGATGCGGGACATAACTTCGTCGACCAGGGCGCGCTGTTTCTTGCCCTCTACGCCCATCTCCTTACGGCCAGGCCTGCCACAGAAGCCAAAACATTTGGCTATCACCGAGCCGGCATCATTGCGGCGTTCTTGAATTCGTTCATCCTGTTGCTCACGGCCCTCGGCATTGCACTCGTGGGGTTCAAGCGACTATTGCAGCCCGTCCCGGTGGACGGCGGCTGGGTCATGGCGATCGCCGCCCTGAGTTTCGTAGCCAATCTGAGTATCGCCCTTCTGTTGCAGCGCGGAGCCAAGGATGATCTCAATATCCGCAGCGCCTTTTGGCACATGCTGGGTGATGCTTGGGTGTCCCTGGGCGTCGTCATCAGCGGCGGGGCCATCTTACTGACCGGATGGACCGTTCTCGACCCATTGGTCAGCTTGCTGGTTGTCGCGGCCATTGCCAAAGGAGCCTGGCCGCTGTTTAAGGAGTCGCTGGACGTCTTGTTGGAATCGACCCCACCGAAGATCAGCGCCTCACACGTAGCTGCAACCATCGAGGCGATCCCCGGCGTAAAAAATGTCCACGACCTCCATATCTGGGCAGTCGAACCTCGGCTAATAATGATGACCTGTCATATACTCGTCGATGGAGACGATTCGGCGCTGACCAACAGCTTACTTCACACCATCCGCGCCAAGGTGAGCGCAGATTTTGGCATCAAACATATGACGATTCAGATGGGGACCCACTGTTGCCACCATGACGAGATCCACTGCGATCTCACCACGTTGGCACAGCAGCACCAGGACGAGGGACTTGTACATGTGCACCATTGAGAGCGCGGGACGAGCGGGAAAGGCGAGACAGGCGAGAAGTGTGATTCGAAGTTCGAAGTTCTGGGTTCGAAGTTTCGGAAACCTCGAACTTCGGACCTCGAACCGTCGTCCGTCCCGCCTGTCTCGCCCATCTCGATTCAGTCAAGATCGACGATTCAGGTTAAAACAATGACTGAGACCCCGATCCCCTTTTATGTCCTCTGCGGTTCCCTTGGCGCGGGTAAAACCACGCTCTTGATGCGGCTGCTGGAACATTGGAAGAGCCAGGGCAAACGGGCCGGCGTCTTGATGAACGAAGCCGGAGAAGTCAGCATCGACGGCCCCCGCGCGGGCACCATCGCTGAACAAGTGATGAACCTCGCCGGAGGCTGCGTCTGTTGCGATACGAAGGAGGATTTATCCTGGGGGATCGCACAATTGGTACGGGACTATGAGTCGGATGTGATTATTCTGGAATGCTCCGGCATGGCTGATCCGGCTGAAGTGATCGATGGCGTCACGGATCTTTACACCGCGCGCCTCACGCACTTAGAAAAAGTCATTGCCTTACTGCACCCAATCCCGACAGATAGGGAGAGTATGGGGGGATTTGTCACCAGGCAGGCAATTCGCTGCGCCGATGAACTCATTCTCAATAAACGAGACCTCTATGTTCCTGGACATTGGGAAGCATTCAAGACCTCGATCATCGAGCAGAATCCCTACGCGCGGGTCTGGGAAGCCAATCATGCCAGGATCGATCCCTCATCGTTACTCGAACCAATCACCCGCAGACCGTCGGCGCAGGCGGTGAATGTGGAATTCGGAGTGCCTCGCTCGTCCACAACGAACAAGCGGGCCTCGTATCATCCCATCGCCACAACGGTTCGGCTGCCTGGCCCGTTGAACTTTGAGCGATTTCTTCGTTGGATGAAGACCCTGCCCCCTGAACTAGAGCGGGCGAAAGGCTTCTTCCGCTTCGCCAAGGGACCGGAACTCCAAGAGTTTCAATACGCCCCTCCAGGCAATGCGACCATTACACCGATCACATTGCTCGACGAACCGAGCCACGCGATCGTGCTAATTGGGCGCGGCTACGACCAGGAGCGTTGCCAGGGAGAACTGTTACGCTGTCTTGAAAGCTAGCAGGCTACTTTACTCATGACGGTTCGAGGTCCGAAGTTCGAGGTTTCCGGAGCTTCACGGCTGCCCCTCGGTTCACGGCTCACGTTTCACCCCTGACCCCTTTACCCCGCTACCTCCAGACCCCAGTACCCCGTTGCCCCTTTACCCCCGACCGCTGACGTTTCACACTTCACGGTTCACGGCTCTTGGGAGCGAAGAGCGAATACGCCAGTAGCGCAGAAGCAGCCACGCGGCTCCTGCGCCGAACAAGCCGCCGATCACCCAACCTCCCAGCACGTCCGTGACGTAGTGGGCTCCGATATACACACGCGACAGACCGATCAATCCGACCAGAGGCCAACTCACCCAGCCTGACCGTGGATAGAGCACGTGGAGAAAGGCTGCCGCCGTCGCGGTATTGATGGCGTGATTCGACGGAAACCCAAAGGTCTTGCCGCAGCCTTCGATCTGATGGATATCCGGAAGCACCATGCAGGGTCGTGGCCGAGCTGCAAGATCTTTGATCCGCGCTCCGACGAAATCCAACAGGCCGATGGATGCTGCCAGAACCGGGGCTGCCAACAACGCCTCCCGCCACGATAGCCATAGCCAAAAGCCCGTCAGCAAGATGCCAGGAACCCACAGCAAGCTTGAATTGGAAAGACTAAGCGCCAGCTCGTCTAACCAGGCCAACTGACCAGCGAGCCCATTGATTGCGCGAACCAGCGATTCATCCACACTCATGATTGGCTCATGGTCAATGGTCAAACAGAAAGATGGTCTATTTGGTTTGTCTGGTTTGTTTGGTTGTCCGGATTCTCGTCCGTGCAATCAGCTATCAGCCTTCAGCTCTTTGCGATATCATCGCGTGCGAAAGTGAATTCGCACAGTCAGCTCTCCGTCGATCGGTTCATCGCCTTTCAACTGGGGCTCGAAGGTCCATTTATTCAATGCAGCCATGCCGGCGATGGTGAGTTCCCGATGCTTGGCCGGCTCCAACACTACCACCGTCACCG
>CAZGYZ010000022.1:0-16510 GCA_964530675.1 uncultured Nitrospira sp.
CCGCGCGTTGCGCGAGCACAGAAGATCATCAGGCTCCATCCCCTCCTCTGTTCCGCGAGCACAGAGGTCCCCCCTCCGTCCCAGCCGTCCCCTACTGCCACCCCGTCACCTCATATCCCTTTTCTTGCAGACACCGATTCACGAAATTCGTGTAGGCCTGATTCGGCTGCGACGAGCCAGCGAAGGCGTGGTACAAGCCAGTCAATAATCCCCACACCGCTCCGGTCGCTGCTCCAATCATAGAACCACGTCCTACTGAGCCTGAGATGGCTCCGCCGACCGCCCCGGCTGCCGCGCCGACTCCACCACCCACTACGGTACCAGTCGCCACTCGACCGGCCTTCCCACTGCCTTCCTCAGCCCCTGCCGATTCGGCCAACTTCTTACAATCTTCGATATCCTGTGTCGCTGCCTCTTTCCCCACCGACTGCATATGAGCGTTGGGGTACAGAACAGGATGGACGCTGGAACAGGCGCTGAGGAGGAACATTCCACAGACAAGGTACGCGATAGAGCGTTTCATTCTGTCCGGTCCTTTCTGCATGAGCCGGGCGATGACGCGATCTGCCATCACTCCCCGTAAACGCACACGCTTATGCCGTCCGCTGATCCCGGACTCAATGTGCACAGCAGCGAGAGGAAGAGACAACGTCCGTGCCAGAAACCGGATCAATTCATCATTGGCTGCGCCATCGATGGGTGGAGCAGCCACACGAATCTTCAACGCATCGCCGTGAATGCCCACGCACTCTGTGGTCGAGGCTTTCGGTTGGATGTGAACGGTGAGAATCGCTCCATCTTTGGTGTCCTGCACGATCAGCGAGTTCATCCGTGGTGGGACCCAGAGGAGGAGAATCAGAAGATGGCTTTTACCAATTCCATGATGCTGCGCTGCATATCGGGGTCGTCGGTGATCGGGCGGGCAATCGCGACGTCGCAGGCTCGGTCGGTGGCTACGCCCTGCCTGATGAGTGTCCCGGCATAGATCAACAATCTGGTGCTGACCCCTTCTTCCAAACCATGGTTCTTGAGGTTCCGCACTTTCCCGCCGAGCTTGACCAGGCTTGCCGCAAGATCACGGCTGACCCCTGCCTCCCGTTCAACCACGGTGGTTTCGACGTCAGGCGCCGGATAGTCAAACTCAATCGCCATGAAACGCTGCTTCGTGCTTTGTTTCAAGTCCTTGAGCACGCTCTGGTACCCGGGATTATAGGAAATCACCAGGAGGAAGTCGTCGGCCGCTTCGAGAATCTGGCCTTTCTTTTCGATCGGCAGGAAACGGCGATCGTCGCTCAAGGGATGGATGATGACCGTCGTATCTTTCCGTGCCTCGACGATTTCATCCAGATAGACAATCGCGCCATGCTTCACGCCGAGCGTCAGCGGCCCATCGACCCAGACCGTTTCTTGGCCCTTGAGCAGATACCGCCCTACGAGATCGGAGGCAGTAAGATCCTCATGACAGGCCACCGTGATTAACGGACGGCCAAGCCTGTAGGCCATATGCTGGACAAATCGGGTCTTCCCGCAGCCGGTCGGCCCCTTGAGCATAACCGGCATCTTGCTGTTTGCCGCAATTGTGAACAGACCGATCTCGCCACGAACCTCCGCGTAGAACGGCTCTCGTTCAATCCGATACTGTCCGATATCGACTTCTCGTCCTTGGTTTGTCATCTCACGCTCAACCGGTGTATCGCACCCTTCGTTTCACGTTTCACGTCTAACGTTTCACGCATAGTGCAGCACGATAAACGGAACCGAGCCTGAAGATCAAGCGAGGTAGTCTATTTGGTTTATTTGGTCTGTTTGGTTTTTTTGGTTGAACGAAACAACCAGATAACGAAACAAACCAAATGAACCAGATCAACCAGACTAGGCAGCTTTCGCACTGTCCAGAACTTCGCGCACTTTTTGCGCCAGCGCAGGGGGTGAGAAGGGCTTTTGCAGGAACCCAGACTGGCCGCTCACGCCGCCCTGTTCAAACACCGGATGGTCCGGATACCCCGATATGTAGAGCACTTTGATCTCTGGTCGAATGGTCAAGATCTTCTCCGCAACTTCAGGCCCGCTCATCTGTGGCATGACAACATCTGTCAATAACAGATGAATAGGCCCCCCATACCTTGCGC
Organism: uncultured Nitrospira sp.; assembly: GCA_964530675.1. Classification (GTDB taxonomy): domain Bacteria; phylum Nitrospirota; class Nitrospiria; order Nitrospirales; family Nitrospiraceae; genus Palsa-1315. The sequence continues at coordinate 2,130 of CAZGYZ010000022.1, forward strand.
TGGTAAGGAGGGCCTCAATGCCATGACGCGCCTCCAGCACCGTATAGCCCTGGAGATGTAATGTCTCGTGCACGAGACCGCGGACTGCCGGCTCGTCCTCAACCAAGAGAATCGTTTCGTGGCCACGTGCCGGATCGATTACGTCAACACCTGCCACCGTTCCTGGCGCCTCTTGTTCAACCCGTGGGAGGTAGATCCTGAACGTCGTGCCGAGACCGGGAGCGCTTTCCACGAAGATGCTTCCTCCGCTCTGCTTGACGATGCCATAGACGGTCGAGAGTCCCAATCCTGTCCCTTTTCCTTTCTCCTTTGTCGTAAAGAACGGCTCGAACAGATGCGACTGGGTTTCAGCGTCCATTCCTTGGCCGCTATCGCGAACCGCCAGCAATACATATGATCCCGGCGCCACCCCCACGCCATCCAGGCTTACCTCTTCCCCAATCGTCACGTTCCGGGTTTCGATCGTCAGACGCCCGCCCGTGGGCATCGCATCCCGCGCGTTGACGACCAGGTTCATGATGACCTGCTCGATCTGTCCGGGGTCCGCCTTGATGGCGCCGGTCGAAGCATCGAGATCGGTATTGAATTCAACGATATCTTCACCGATGAGACGCCGCAACATACCGTCCATATTGGCAACGAGGGCGTTGAGATCAAGGACTTTTGCTGCGATGAACTGACGGCGGCTGAACGCCAGCAATTGACGCGTCAGCCCGGAGGCTCGATCTGCCGCCTTCTTCACCTCTTCCATATCCTTTCTCATGGCATCGGTAGGCCCCAAGCGGCCCAGGAACAACTCGCTGTACCCTCGAATCACCGTGAGGAGATTATTGAAGTCGTGCGCCATACCGCCGGCCAATCGCCCCACTGCCTCCATCTTCTGCGCTTGTTGCAATTGCGCTTCGGTTTCGTGTAACACCGCTTCCGTGCGAGCCCGCTCGCCAAACTGGCCGATCTTGAGACCGATGTCATCCGCCATCTTCAACAACTCGTCATCGGGCTGCCTTACCGGAAGACTGAAGAACTCGATGACGCCCCCAATCTCGGTCCCGACGAGAAAAGGCAATCCAAAGGCCGCGTGAAACCCAGCCTGTTGAGCCTGTTCTCCGCGAGAAAAATCAGTATCCGCCTTGAGGTCCGCTATCCAGACCGATTTTCCGCTGGCCCAAATACGTCCGGGCAAATCCTCGCCGCGCGAAAACACACGCTGCAGGCTATCCAGGATAAACGGCTCGTCCTGCAGGGATGACGCCTTCCACTGATCGCAACAGTGCAACGTTCCCGTTGCCTTATCAACCCGCCAGAACAGGCCCAGATCCCATTCTAAGCTCTCCCCAATTGCCTGAATGATTTTCGGCACCGCCTCTTCCATCGTCATCGCCTCGGAGAGGACCCGGGTCACCGCATACTGAGCAACGACACGCTGTTCAGCCCGCCGGCGGTCTGTGATGTCCCTGATAAAGGCGCTGAAGATGTACGCATCCCCGATTTTTGCCGGTGACACCGCAAGTTCAACGGGAAATTCCCGCCCGTCCTTGTGTCGGGCGACAACTTCAATCCGGCGGTTCAAGATCGCGCCGGCCCCTGTTCGGAAAAATTCACGGAGGCCATGTTCATGCGCCCGACAATCCCGCTCAGGAATGATGGTTTCGGAAAGGGCTCGCCCCAGGGCTTCCTCGCGGGACCATCCGAAAATTGCCGTGGCCTGTGCATTCCAATCAGTCACCATCCCCGTCGAATCGATGCTGATCACCCCATCAAGCGCGGTATCAACGATGGCTCGGTTTCGTTCCTGGCTCTGGAGCAACGCGGTTTCAGCGGCTTTCGCCCAGGCATTTTCCTGTTGCGCCTGTCGATGCTCTGCGCGCAATCGTGCCGTCGCCCAGAGCAACAACCCCAGCAGGGGAACCCAGACCACCCCGCCTACAATCCACACTTTCCACAAGAACGCATGAATAGGCGCCAGGATATCCTGCCGATCCATTCGCAGCAGGACCGACCAGGCCAGCCCCGCAGATTCTCTAAAACCCTTGGTCTGCGCGTAGCCGGTGACCACCTGGACGTGCCGGTGCACATGCTCTTCTTCGGCGTACCCCGGCACACTGGCCTCGCTCAGTAACATTGAAGGGGAACTGAGTTCTTTCAGATTGGCGGCCCCCTTGCTGGACCGGTCCGAATCGGCAAATACCCTGCCCTGCTTCGTCAGCATTTGGTAGGCAACTCGCACGCCTGCTTTTTGTCCTGCTTCAAGGGAGCGAATGGTCCTGGTTGTCACTTCCTCCAAGAATGGAACCGCCACCCGCGAAGTCACAACACCTACAAACGCGCCTTGCTGATCGAAAATCGGGGCCGTAAACGCGATCGTATCGATGCCACTCTCCGCCTCCTGGACCCCGACGTCGGCAATATCGAGTCGCCGCGTCGCACGCGCGGCAATAAACGAGCCCGTGCGGCTATCGTCGCGCCCTACCAGCGAGGACTCCGTCGCCGCCACAACCATACCCTGACTATCCGTAACCGCGATCGACAGATAGACCGGAGAATATTCCGTCTTCATCCATCTCAGATACTCGGAGAGATATGTCGGATCGGTAGCTTGCGCCGAAAAGGCTCGGGCCATCATGAGAACGTCGCCCTGGCGCTCGAACAGCATCCGGTCGAGCTTCTCGGCCACTTCCGACGCAGCCAGCGCGAGTTCTTTTCCCGTTGCCTCCACGAAGCGAGCTTCGACGAACCGGGTCAAGATGATACCGGCTAAGAGCGCACATGCGGTGATGGCGATGAGGAGATAGGGCAGCCACCGATAACGGCGAAGATCGAAGAATGATAAGGTCATTGAGGTCTTCATGAGGCACAGGCCGGAAAGGCGGCAACGTTGGGAATCAGTATGACGGGATGATAGGCCTGTTTCGATGCGCGCAATCCTGGGAGGCCTGCGTCATCCATTGTATTGATGTATTCGGCCCCTTCCGCCACAGCCATCCGACAGGTCTCTCGAAATAGATACTGCGCCAGACCCGGAACAGTCCGGTCGGTCACCTCTAAGAGGACACAGAATGTCGTGCTCGTCAACCAATAGCCGAAGGTATACGCGCAGAGCCGACCGTGAATCTTCACGACCTTTCCTGTGAGTCGAAGAGCCGACGCCTGGGACCAGATGACTTCGTGAGCCGGCGCCGCATCGGCCAACAGCATCGCACCGAATGACTCAAGCCCTTCCGCTTGTTTCTGCAGTGACCAGTTTGCGAGAAGGGCACGACAGTCCTGACGATCGCCAACCTGATAGGTACTCACCTCAAAAGGCTGCTCACGCTCAAATCGATTACACAGCGCTCGTTGAGATCGATACCGGTCGCCCGCCAAAGCCTCAAGATCTGTCGCGCAATACAGATAGTCGGGTTCCTTGGACATCAGCCGATAGCCCAGTCGCTCGAACTCCGAAACTAACTGGGAAGGCACGTTCTCAACTCGGCTGACCGGCGAATCACTGTTCCAGCGACGCAGCAGCCCCATCGCCTCACACAGAGGCTGGTCGATCGAGCCGGCTCCGATCGGAGGCAGAGGCATGAACCAGCCATCCGGCGATTGGGCAAAGAGGCAAAAGGCGCCCTCAAGGTCCATCCACCAATAGGCCAGTAATCCATTCCACATGTAGTGATAGACCGGCGAATAGGCTGCGAGCGACTGAGCGTGGCGCCACCCAGACCGGTCTAACGCCGTCGTCATGCGCGGAATATCGTCCAGTGTGAACCGATGCAGCGGCGCAGTCCCCCACTGCCTCACCACGGCATCAGTGAGGCGTGAAAGAAGCGCAAGCACGACCACGTCCTCTTGAAACCGTCCGATGAGGCGAGGATGCGCAACGACGTGGTCGCGGATACCCGGTTGATCGAGCAAGGCCATCACCCGATCGGCATGACGCTGAATTTCCGCTGGAATCTCCTCTCGCATGAAGGGACATTTCGTATCCCACCCCAACAATACCTGATCATGCAGCTCATTCCACATCAATGCCAGCGGATAGAGCTGACAATCGAACGGACGTTGCTCGTAGATACGACACCTTGAAGTTGCGGCATCGAATGCCGGGCAGAGATACCCCTCGCCGTGAGGATCGGGAACCAGAATCACCTGCGACCCCAGCCGGTTGTGAAAGACCGTGGCCTCAATGCCTCCGGCCAGAGCCAGGGTGATTTCATTCTCAGTAAAGTACGGACGCAGGGCGCTATCGGGGTCGGGAAACCGGCAACAGACATCGCACTGGAGACAGGTGCGGCTCGGCACAAGTTGTGGCAGCGCGATCGGTGGTGTCACAAACACACCCACCAACTCATCGGAATTTGCGGACATAATAGGGATCCAATCAATGTGCGGCCCATACTAGCACCATTCGACAGAGGCGCCCAAGGGGATGTCGTTTTTTGACCGGAGCTCATCTCTGATGCCAATGCGGCGAGCGACGCTGTCCTTCCCTTGCCGCCCTCTTCGCCCCTTGTATGGTCCCAAAGCCCGTGTTACAGTTCTTTGTCCTCGCATGAGGAGCGCTCATTCACAGGGATACTGCCTCTGTCTGACTTGGCTACCTCCGACCTTCTTCACCGCTGCGCAATCATCCGCGACCAGCTGAGCCAAGCTGGTCTCTTTCCAGCTCTGCCAGGACAGGCTTCGACTTCCGAAATCGTCACCGCCACAACGACTTGGCGCATTGCGGTCACACCGTTCCTGCTCACAAAAGATCAGTTAGATTTCTTCCACCGACTCGGACCGCAGCTCCTCTCCTTTTATCAGGCCCTGAACCGCCTCTATCTCGACAGTGTACGAGGCCTCCAGCCAGCCTGGGTCGCAGGATACCTGGACCAAGGGAAGCCGGAGGGGCTCATCACCTACAGCCGCATGAAACGGTTTCGTGACCAGATTCCCGCAGTCATCCGACCGGACATCATCCCCACCCAGGACGGCATGGTCATCACTGAGCTCGACTCAGTCCCCGGAGGAATCGGGATGACCGGAGCGTTGACAGAGATATATAGTCAATGGTCATCGGTCAATGGTCACGTAAGCAAAAGCACCGCCACTTCTCCACCCCCTTACCCCTCACCCCTTACCCCTCGCCCCTCAGAAATCGTCGGAGGCCCCGAGGGCATGGTTCAGGGATTTGCAGCTATGGTGAAGGCCCAGCTCGCCCAGCGCACAGGATGCGTCGCGATTCTGATGTCGGAAGAAGCCAAAGACTATCGGCCTGAAATGACGTGGCTCGCAGCCCGGCTTCGAACGATCGGCCTCGATGCCTACTGCGTGGAGCCTCGTCACATTCGATTCACCGAGGAAGGCCTCCGGATCGCCAATGAAGAAATGGACCAGCCCATCGCCTTAATTTATCGCTTCTATGAATTATTTGATCTCCTGAACATTCCTAAATCCGAACTTGTCCAATATGCACTCAAGAAGGATCGTGTCGCCGTCACGCCCCCTTACAAGCCGGCGCTGGAAGAAAAGCTCGCCTTTGCCCTTCTTCATCACCCAGCCTTGCGACCCTTCTGGGAGGAGGCATTGGACCGGGAGGTCTTTCTACACTTGACCACCATCATGCCACGTACCTGGATTCTCGATCCCGCACCCATCCCTCCGTCCGCGACAATTCCAGGGTTGGCGATCGGTGGACGGGCCGTCATGAACTGGCAAGATCTGGCCACGGCAACCCAAAAAGAACGGCACCTGGTCATCAAACCATCGGGATTCTCCGAACTCGCCTGGGGAAGCCGAGGCGTATCGGTCGGACACGATATGCCGCAGAACGAATGGGCCGGAGCCATCGGCAAGGCCCTGGCCGCCTTTCCCCAAACCCCCTATATCCTGCAGGAATTTCACAAGGGCCGCCTCTATGAACTCGACTATTTCGACCCTGTGACCGGCGAGATGAGCCGGATGTCCGGCAGGGCCAGGCTCTCACCCTATTATTTCGTGAGTGGCGGAAAGACCGAGTTGGCTGGTATCCTGGCTACCGTCTGCTCGGCGGATAAGAAAGTGATCCATGGAATGAAAGACGCGATCATGGTGCCGTGCGCTGTTGAAATCAGTGAGGGGTAAGGAGTTAGGGGCCATTATGATACATGTTCATTCTTGTGTTATCGCCTCACCCTTCACCCCTTACCCCTTACGAGCATTATGACCCTTTATCACGTCGCCTGGTGTCCCGATTGTGAGGTGGTGCGCCGGAAACTGGCGGACCTCCACGTCGAATACGAACAGGTCATCGTGCCCGACTTTCACCCGATGCGTAAAGTGGTTCAAGAAGTCTCTGGCCAGTACTATGTTCCGGTCCTCAAGGATGGAGACATCGTGCTGACGGAAACCGACGACATCCTCGATTATCTGGACAAGACGTACAGTCAGGAACGGATCGCCGGCAACTAGCGCCGAACAGCTTGCTTGATCCACTCGACTGCAAAGGAGACCGACATGGAAGCATGGAGACGCATACTCGCCGACAGTATCGTGAAGCCAAAGGATTTGGCTGCACGGCTCGGTGTCGATGCGAAAGAAATCGAAGCCATCGTGGGCGACTATCCGATGCGCATTACCCCCACCGTGATGGCGACGATCAAAGAAAAAGGCGATGCCATTTGGCAACAGGTAGTCCCGGACATCGCCGAAATGGAGGACTTCGAAGCGGAAGACGATCCGCTCGAAGAAGACCTCATGAGCCCGGTTCCACATTTGGTCCACCGCTATCCGGATCGCGTCCTGCTGATGGTGACGAACCAATGCCCGATCTATTGCCGGTTCTGCACGAGAAAACGGCTGGTCGGAAAACCGGGATTCCTCAAGAAAGGCGAACTTGACCAGGCCATCGCCTACTTACGCGAACATATCGAAGTGCGCGACGTCATTCTTTCCGGCGGCGACCCCCTGCTCCTGCCGGATCATCTGTTAGAGCGTATACTCAAAGCCCTGCGTACCATCCCGCATCTGGAACTGATTCGCCTCGGCTCCCGAGTGCCCGGCACGTTGCCGGAACGGATTACCCCGGAACTCTGCGCGATCGTAAAGAAATATCACCCGGTGTATATGAACCTGCATTTCAATCACCCGGACGAACTGACGCCTGAAGTGAAAGCAGCCTGTGGAATGTTGGCCGATGCCGGAGTGCCACTCGGCGCGCAAACCGTGCTGCTCAAAGGCGTCAACGATGATCCGGACATTATGAGACAGTTGATGCATCAACTCCTGCTCGCCCGCATCAAACCCTATTACCTCTACCAAGCGGACCTCACCAAGGGCACAAATCACTTCCGCACCACGGTCGAGACGGGACTGAATATCATTAAGTCGCTGCAGGGGCACACCAGCGGGATGGCGGTCCCGCACTTCGTCATCGATGCGCCGGGCGGAGGCGGCAAGATCCCTTTGCTCCCCGGCGACTACATGGTGCACATGGATGCGGCGGGGGTTCTCTTGAAGAACTATGAAAACAAGGCCTTCCACTATCCGCAACCGCAACAGAGATCTGTGCGAGAACTGCCGATGGTCAGTGCAGCGCCTGCACTGGGATCGTGCAGCAATGGAGAGCACGACGACCTGTGAGCGCGCGCACCAGGTCAGGCATTTTGCCCTACCAGCAGATTACGCAGCTGATCGCGAGCGGCGCCATCCACGCCGACGTACCGATCGAAGACCGGCAGATCCAGCCGGCCAGTCTCGACTTGCGGCTCGGGCGCAAGGCCTATCGGCTGATCAGCAGTTTCCTGCCGGAGTTGTCCGAGATTACGAGCCGGCTCAACGTCCTGGACTTTTATCAGTCCGACCTCGTGATGTACGAGATGGACTTGACCGAGGGCGCCATTCTCGAAAAAGGCCACGTCTATTTGGTGCCGCTGTTGGAACGCGTATCGTTACCCAAGACCCTCCGGGCACGGACCAATCCCAAGAGTACGACCGGACGGCTGGATGTCTTCACACGCGTTGTGACGGATCTCAACACCGGATTCGATGAGATCCGAGCCGGCTATTCAGGGCCCCTCTATCTGGAAATCGTCCCACGCTCGTTCGCAATCAAGGTAAAGACCGGCTACTCGCTCAATCAAATTCGCTTCGTGCGAGGCGACGCCACCGTGGCAGACCGTTCTCTTCAGACGCTCCACAAGCGAGAGCCTCTGCTCTACCATAACCTCCCCACGAAGCAGGCGCTGGACACCCGCGATCTCCGGACGGATCGTGGTCTATTTCTCCGCATCGATCTGAAGGGAGACGACCGAAGCGGCTCGCCGATCATCGGCTATCGGGCGAAGAAGAATAGTCACGTCATCGACCTGTCGAAGGTCGGCCACTATACGGCGCTCGATTTTTGGGAGCCTCTATACCGCCACCGTCAGGACAGTCTCCTTTTGGAACCGGAGGAGTTTTACATTCTCGCGTCGAAAGAACGAATTCGTGTTCCCCCTGGCTACGCGGCCGAGATGGTCGCCTTCGAAGCAGCTTGTGGCGAACTGCGGACCCACTACGCAGGGTTTTTCGATCCGGGATTTGGGTACGGCCGCGGCGAGCTGCACGGCACCCAAGTGGTCCTGGAAGTCCGTCCCCACGACGTGCCCTTCCTGATCCATGATGGACAAACATTTTTTAAGGTTGTGTACGACAAGATGCTCGCACGGCCCAGTCAGCTCTATGGCACGGCCCTCGGATCCTCGTATCAGCGCCAGGGTCTGACCCTGAGCAAACATTTTAAGGTCTAGCAGGAAGGCCAAGGTTCAGGCTAAGGTTGAGCAACGATAAAGAACATCGGGTCTTCGCTTAACCTTAACCTCGACCTCAGCCTTGATCGGGATTCGAACGTTTCACGAACAGTTAGGAACCAGCTGATCATGTCGCCAGAACCGACCAACGAGCCGGAGCGCCACGAGCCTGAGGAAGACTCCGGGGGCGAAAACCAGATGCGTGTCGCCGGGATGATTGTGGGCACTGCCCTCATTTTCATCGGCTTTCTGGATATATTTCTCTCGATCAGCGGGGGATTCGAAATCGACGTCATTCCCTTCTTGATTTATTTCGCCGGGATCGCCGTGTGGGCAAATGCGGTTGTTGAAAACTTGACCCTCCGCTACAGCCTCATCGGCGGAGCCCTTGTCCTCGCAGCCGTTTTCTACCAATATGGGGAAGTCCTCTTCTGGCATAAACAAGTGTTGTTTTGGTCCACCGTGGTTGTCGTCATGTACTTTATGTTCAATGAACCGAAGAAGCGCCCCTAACAAGAGCCCGGTCTCTCTGGTTGATCTGGTTTGTTTTGTTTATCTGGTTCATCTGATTCCTTTATCGAGTTCAACCAAATAAACCAGACAAACCAAACAGACCAAATGAACAAGTCTGCTGATGTGTCATGGCGATGACGATTTCGGTCATCATCCCCACACTGAACGAAGAACGAACGGTCATGGCGACACTCGCACGCACCGCCACACTCGGCTTCGATGAACTCGTTGTGGTGGATGGAGGGAGCACCGATGAGACTCCATCCCTCGTCAACTCATACCGGCTCAGCGCTCAATCCTCAGCACTCAGTCCTGTACAATGGGTCACCTCTCCACCTGGTCGCGCCCGGCAGATGAATGAAGGCGCAAAGGCCAGTCGCGGAGAAATCTTATTGTTTCTCCACGCCGACACACAACTTCCAGACGATGCGAAAACGATCATCGATACGACACTGGCCGATCGACAGATGGTGGGCGGACGGTTCGATGTCCGATTCGATCGCCCTTCGATGTGGGGAACCATCATCAGCAGGATGATGAACTGGCGATCAAGACTGAGCGGCCTCGCCACCGGCGATCAGGCACTGTTCGTGCGTCGCTCTATCTTCGAACAGATGGGAGGCTTCGCCGACATGCCGTTGATGGAGGATATTGAATTCTCCCGCAGGCTCAAACAAAAGGGAGCAACCGCGGCCCTCACTGCGACCGTGATTACCTCTTTTCGTCGCTGGGAACAGCAAGGCCCCTTGCGGACAATCCTCTTGATGTGGATGTTGCGGTTCCTCTATTGGATCGGCGTAAACACATCACATTTGGCTCAATGGTATAAAGTCATCCGGTAAAAACGTAAGGGGTAAGGAGTGAGGGGTGAAGGAAGTGAACTTGAAAAATAGACCGGCACCCTCTCCATCGCCTCACCCCTCACCCCTCACCCCTCACCAGGCCGCGCTGGTGATCTTCGCCAAGGCTCCGATCCCGGGTGAGGTGAAGACACGGCTCTGTCCGCCGTTGACACCGGACGAGGCGGCCACTCTGCACGGTAGCTTTGTCCTCGACATGCTGGAGCGGACCACCCTCGCTGTCGCAAAATTACAGCTCCCCTTCGATCGATACTTGGCCTGCGCACCTTCCTCTGAGCTCGTGTTCTTTAAAATTATGGAAGAACGGCAGAGCGTCCGCCTGTTGGATCAAATAGGTGAAGATCTGGGCCAGCGGATGCACCACGCCTCTGTCGATTTATTCGCTAAAGGCTATAAGCAGGTCATCATCGTAGGGACCGATGTTCCGACCTTGCCACTGTCGGTATATCAGGATGCGCTCGCGATACTGGGCCGCTCGGACCTGGCCTTGGGACCGGCCTTGGATGGCGGCTACTACCTCATCGGCCTCAAACGACCGGCAGAACAACTCTTTACCGGAGTGCCCTGGTCCACCGACCAGGTTCTCGCCGTCACACAACAGAAGGCCAAGACACTGGGTTTGACGGTCGAACTCACCACCGCATGGCGCGACGTGGATACCATTGCAGACTTGCAATCGCTCATTGCAGAATGCCAAGAAGACAATAAAAAACCCAAACAAGGCCGGACCTTCTCCGTACGAACAGCCGGAGCCTTACAGCTGCTCGCGACCAGGCTCAAAACCCGATAAGATAGCAGGCATTCACACCAAGCACGAAGGATCACCTATGGCTGATCGTGTCGCACTCATCACAGGTGGAGCCAAAGGCATCGGACGGGGGATCGCGCTCGACCTAGCAGCGCAACAGTGGTCGGTCGCCATCTGCTACCGCACAAGTGAGGCAGAGGCAAAAGCCACAGCCGACGAGATCACTAGTCGTGGCGGTCGTGCGCTCTCGATTCGATGCGACGTGTCGGACCCCCAGGCGGCCAAGGCTCTGGTTTCACAAGTAGAAAAAGAATGGGGACATATCGACGCGCTGATCAACGGCGCCGGTCCCTACCATCGTGTGAACCTGTTCGAGGAAACGGTCGAAGGCTGGAATGAGATGTTCGACGGCAACCTCCATCCCATTTTCTATCTCGCCAAAGCAGTAGCGCCGGGAATGAAGGCTCGCAGATCCGGACGCATCATCAGCTTCAGCATGGCCAATGCCGATCAGATGATTTCTCAACCGGACGTCACAGCCCATTACATTGCCAAGGCCGGCGTCTTGATCCTAACTCGCACGCTAGCCAAACTGCTGGCGCCCCACGGCATTACCGTCAATGCGATTTCCCCCGGGTTCATCGATTCAGGCAGTGCGCCGCCGGAAGAACTCGCCGGCATGACCAAACGCATCCCCGCCGGCTATATCGGAACGGTAGACGATACTATGGCTGCAGTGCGCTATCTTCTTAGCGACGAGGCCCGCTACGTGAATGGCGCGAATATCCAAGTCAGCGGCGGCTGGGGGGTGTGAGGGGATGGAGCCTGATGATCTCCTGTGCTCGCGGAACGCGCACGATCAGAATGTGCTCGTTCGACGCGCGCAAGGGGAGATCAATCAGCCCCCATCCCTGAAGAGAGAACGAGCGAGCTTGGAAGGATCATTCATATGGACGCGGGCAATTGAGCCAAGGTCGTCCAGCCTTCTTGGGATGACAAAGAGAAAGAATGATATGAGGGAGGTCTTATGAAATCAGAACAGGAACGGATAGCGCACGGTCGGTTTGTACAGGCCTTGCAACATGAACATCTAACCTGTGCCCAGCCTGGATGCGGCGGAGCGATGAACGTTACCGACCACAGTCTCCATCTCGCCCGTATCAAGACTTATGAAGCCGAATGCAAACAGTGCCATACGAAGGAGCAGATTACCGGCAAAGAACAGCCGATGCCACCATGGGACGGCGCCTCAATCACGATGATGGCTGAAGTGCATCTCCTCCACGAGCAACCCACTTGTCCCTTCGACGACACCCCCATCACCTTTACCTCCATGCCGAACCCCAGACGCAAAGCCCGCTATCGCCTCTCTTGCTTCTACTGCGGCAGACATGCGGAGTTAAACTGGCCGCCGGCGGAGGCAAAAAGATAAGGGTGGGGCGGGAGTGGTCAGGTGCCCTTCTTGCTCGCAGAACGCGCACATTCAGAAAGTGCTCGTTCGATGCGCGCAGTCAAGGGCAACCTCGACCACTCCCTTGAGCAGATGTTTGGAGCCGAGGAGGGGAGCCCGAGAGTCTCTTGTGCTCGCGCAACGCGCGGCCTCCGAAGGCCCTCGTTGGACGCGCGCAGATGAGGCTCAACTTCCTCACCCCGCCCAGAGAGAAGGGAGGAACAAGCGAAACTTGGAGGGACCATTGTGTGGTGGTTGCTTGATGCGCGCAATGGAGACCACACCAGCCGCCTCGCCGGATACGGGGAAAGAGCAGGGGAATCGGCACATTGATGCACTTTACATTACCATGGTAAAGTAAAGCTTCGTGAAGGAGGTGCACAATGGCTGTTCAGAAACTCAGCAGCAAAAATCAGATTGTCATTCCGAAGGAAGCCCGGCAGGCGATGGGCGTCAAAGGTGGCGATGAATTGCTGGTTGTCGTGAAGGACAACCTGACGCTTGTGATGCCAAAACCCAAACAGTATGCGAAGACCTTACAGGGGCTGGCCAAGGGGGCGTATCCATCGGGCTACCTGAAGCGAGAGCGCCGGTCGTGGTAGTGGCCTCCTCCATGAAAGGCCTTCCTACCGAACGTGAACGCATTAGCCTCGACACCAACGTCTTCATTTATTTTCTCGAAGACCATCCACGGTACGGGTCCTGGTGCGGGGCCTTGTTCGACCTGATCGAACGGGGTCATAATCCGGCAGTGACATCGACCGTCACGCTCTTGGAATTGCTGGTTCAGCCCTATCGTGCTCAACAAGAGGAACTGGCGCAGAAGATCTTTGCCCTTACCAGTACCTACCCAAAGCTTGAGTGGGTGCCACTCACGATGAATCTGGCAGATCGAGCAGCCGAGTTGCGTGCCCGCTATCGCCTTAGTACACCCGATGCCATACAGTTGGCCACGGCCATCGGCCACAAGGCCACGCGCTTCTACGGGAATGATCGCGGCCTGCGGCGGGTAAAAGAAATTGAGTGCGTCATCGTGGATGATCTGACCTAACCGCGACTTTTCCTACGTCGTTCGTTCCTCGTAAATCGTAAGCGAGGAGGGAAGTGGCGAGACAGCTGGCATGGTCTCTGTGCTCGCAGAGCAGAGGAAGGGATGGAGCCTGATGATCTCCTGTGCTCGCGGAACGCGCACGATCAGAATGTGCTCGTTCGACGCGCGCAGTGGGAGATCAATCAGCCCCCATCCTTGAAGAGAAAACAAGCAAGCTTGGAAGGACTATTGTACGATGGTTGTTTTACGGTCGCGGTCGAACCAAGCATGGGTATCGTTCCGAGAGAGAGAAACGCAAAGTGGATGTAAGATCAGCCGTTTTTCGAGGGTGGGCCGGAGAGTCGTTTCGGCTATTTCGCGCGTCGGTCGAGTTAAAGAGCGGTTTCCAAACGAATGACTCGTCCTACGAGATCTTCTATGTGGTGGTGGTGTTTGATAACGGTGGCGTTAAGTTGTTCGACCTTATCGGCCAGTTTAATCGTGGTGGCAAAGGCATCCCACACCCGTTCTGTCCACCCCACGCTTATCCTCTCTGAGAAGCCGACCTAGTAAGTTGCTGGATCCGTCGTTCAGATTCCGCCACAAGATTAAGCGTGTGGTCAATTGAACGAATAGCTTTCCCGGCAGCACGGCTAACTTGTCTGGCGAACTGGTCTAATAAATCGGAGTCTTCATCGGGCGAATAGCGTTCCCCGCCTCGGCGCAGGAGTTCCCCCATGGTTAACTTTGCCACCTTGGCTTTCCGCGCCAAACGCAACTTTTGTGAATGACTCATCAGCACAGGCACTTGAACTGTGTTGGTAGGCATAGGCCCTCCCTTCATGATCTATATAGACTATGCACACCATATCAGGGGGGACCACTCATCGTCGAGATCCGCCACAGGCCACTCGGCTGCTCTTATTAAGAAACTCTCGGCACATTTGTCTTATCCCCAGACGTTCCCAGCAAATCGGCGCCTTTCCCCAATCCGGCCGCATCGTCCCTGAAGTCGAGTTCCCTCAGATACGGGAAGTTCTGGAGGGCC
>CAZGYZ010000023.1:0-15783 GCA_964530675.1 uncultured Nitrospira sp.
TAATGTGCCGGTCCGGGTCTATTCCAACGGGAACCTCGTCACCCCTTCAGGCAGCCTTCCTCTGTTAGGTGATGCAATCGTCGGTCTTCTAGCCATAGATGGTCAGGAGATCCCACGCCAGCTGAAACCATCCACCAAGGGGGTTGGGGAAGTTTGGGTCGATACCCAGTTTGAGTTAACAGATCGCAAAGCAGACAAATTTCCTGGAACGATGAGCGTGGTGGAAGTCGATGCCCATGACCCAGCGAAAAACTGGGAGGTCAAGAAAAAAATCGCGCTGCCTAACCAGAAAATGAACAATGGCCACAACCTGTGGCCAAGTCATAATCAGGAGCAGGTTTATCAGACGGAATGGCATGGGAAGAGTGTCTATGTCCTCGATCGCAGAACCGGAACACTCTTACAGGAACTCGAGATCGGTCACGATCCGGCTCATGTCATGACGCGGGTGGACACCGAGCAAGTCCATGTGGGGCTCAATGGCGAAGATGGTGTGGTGGAAATGAACCGGCTCGAGAACGGCTTACTTGAGTTCAATCGGCTGATCTCGATGCAAGATCCTCAGCATCCAACAAAGCAAACGCAGCCCCATGCCCATTGGATGGGGTTCGACGGCAAGCACATGGTCACACCCAACTCCAATTCGGCCGACTCGACTCTGTACGAATTCATCGGCCACGATGAGGGCAAGGTTCTCTCGAAGGAGGAAACAGGAGCGGTGTCCATTGCGACCGGCATGATGCCGGATTCGAGCAAATACTATGTGTCGAACTACCTCGGACACTCGATATCGGTCATGAACGGCCCGGAGAGAAAGTCATGGTACGGCCAATGGTACGAGCCAGGGGCGAAGATCAAAGACATCTCGTTGATTAAAGGCTATCACCCGGTCACCGGGTGCGGGACGGATTGCGTGAGTGGTCTGATCGGTGGATTGCCGGTGCAGACTCCCGTGAGTCCGGATGGGAGATTTGTGATCATCGGGAATACCTTAGGCGGCACCATTGCCATCATAAGGACATCCGACGACACTCTCGTGAAGTTAATTCCCTGTGATCCAGGATGCCATGGGGTGAACTTTGGCGCGAAAAAAGGTGGCGGGTACTATGCCTATGTCACCAGTAAGTTTGCCAACCGGATGATCGTGTTGGACTACGATCCAGACAACGATGGCGATGTGTCCGATGCAGAGATTGCCGGCTGGGTGATCCTTGCCAACAACAGCACCCCGAGCGATGATGCGATCGCCGGGAACTATGGCCAGGGTGGCCAGGGTGTCATGCCGATCCCCAATGTCTACAACGGCTGGGTCCAGAAGCTTCCTCGTGCCTGGAAGTGCCAGTTAACGAAGGAGCAAAGGCATCCATTCCCACAGACCGAGCATGATCGTGATCATGAGTAGGATCAGCAGCCTAGTGTAGTGTCTCAGTCATATCTTTCCAATACTGGTTGGTTCTGATATTGTCTGGGGTATGTGGAAACCAAGCGACTCGTTGCCGATGACGGGAGCACAGAAACAGACGTTGGAGGCGTGGATGCGGGCGAAGACGAGTCCCCAGAGAATTGTGCTGCGGTCGCGGATCTGCCTGCTGGCGGCCGAGGGGCTCGCCAATAACGCGATTGCCCATCGTTTGGAGACCTCGCGGCCCACCGTGCTGCTGTGGCGGAAACGGTTCAACGAAGCGGGACCGTCGGGTCTGTCCGAGGATGCCCCGCATGGGCCCAGTGCCCACCGCCTGTCGCCCCGAAAAGTCCGAGCCATCGTGGAGGCCACCCTGCACACGACGCCGCCAGACGCAACCCACTGGAGCACGCGGACCCTGGCGCACGCCCAGGGAGTTAGCCATGCCAGCGTGGCACGGATCTGGGACGCGCACGGCTTGCAACCGCACCGGATCGAAACGTTCAAGCTGTCGAAGGACAAGCGGTTTGTGGAGAAGTTGACGGATGTGGTGGGTGTCTACCTCACCCCCCCGGACAAGGCGGTGGTGTTGTGCGTGGATGAAAAATCGCAGATCCAAGCGTTGGATCGGACACAACCGGGCTTGCCGATGAAGAAGGGGCGATGCGGCACCCTGACGCATGACTATAAGCGCCACGGCACCACCTGCCTGTTCGCGGCGCTCAATGTGCTCGACGGCACCGTGATCGGCACCTGTTATCCGCGTCATCGTCACGAGGAATTGCTGAAGTTCCTGCGCACCATCGACCGAGACACGTCGCCAGGGCAGGCCCTCCACTTGATCCTGGACAATTACGGGACCCCCAACCACCCCAATGTCAAGAAGTGGCTGGTAAAACATCCACGATTTCATCTGCACGTTACACCGACGAGTGCCTCATGGCTGAACCTCGTCGAGCGGTGGTTCGGTGAGATTACGCGCAAGCGCATTCGACGAGGCGTCTTCAAGAGCGTGCCGGAGTTGGTCGCGGCGATCGAAGAGTTCATTCGGCTCAATAACAAGAACCCCAAGCCGTTCGTGTGGACCAAAACAGTCGACGACATTCTGACGAAGATCAAGCATTGTAAAGCCGTGATTGAGACACCACACTAGCAGGATCGGACGGCCAGGGCCCCGGTGACGATGGCTCAATACCATTGCACCGGGTCCTCTGGTGTTGTGATCAGATAGTTCCGGTCGACTCAAGAACGCAGCGTGGCCCTTATAAAGAGATAGGAACTTCAGACAGAGCGTCCACCTCAGAACATTCATTCACTTCGGCTATTCGACGCCTACGACTGCAAATGATTGGTGCCTGCATTCCAGTTCTCCGCCGTCCTTTCTGCTTTGACACCGCAAAACCCACCATGTTAAAGTCCGCGGAACTGTTGAGGTTCTAGGCACTTTCTATTCACTTCTTTCAGGACACATCGTATGAGCGCACCGACATCGCATGTGATCATTGTGGTAGGCGCAGGACCGGCTGGAATGGCCGTGGCGAGTTCACTCGCGAAGGCAGGCCATGAAATTGTTATCCTGAATCGCGACATCAAGTTCGGGGGATTGGCGGAGTACGGGATCTTCCCGGCAAAACTTAAGCTCCGCGGCGGTCTCAAGAAGCAGTATTGGGAATTGCTTGAGCGACCGAACGTTCACTATTTCGGTAATGTCTCGATCGGCAACGGTAAAGATCTCACTGTAGAAGAGATCCGAAGCCTGGGCGCAAGCGCGGTTGTGTTCTCTATCGGCGCGCAGGGGACCAAGGCCATCGGAGTGGAAGGGGATTCGGCCAAGGGCGTGTTCCATGCGAAGGATGTCGTGTACCACTTTAATCGGCTTCCCGGATTCGGCGATCGTCCATTTGAGATGGGCAGGCATGTGGCAGTGATCGGCGCCGGCGATGTGATGGTGGATATTTCCCATTGGCTGATTCGATATAAGAAAGTCGAGCGAGTCACAGCGATCGTGCGGCGTGGGCCTGCCGAGCGAAAATATAATCCGAAAGAAATTCGCATGGTGTGCGCCAACATGGATGTGGAAGGGATCGCCAATGAGGTGGCCCGGATTAAGGATCGACTTGCCGCAGTCGGCCAGAATGCAGGCGACATACTCAAGGGCTTGACGGACGAGTTTACCAAATGCGAGCCGAAGGTCAGCGAGACGAAGATGGGCTTTAAGTTTTTGGCCTCTCCGAAGCGGATCCTGGTGGATGGAAACAATCAGGTTCGTGGGCTGGAAATGGAAGACAACAAGCTCGACCAAAAGGGTGAAGATACGGTCGCTGTTGGGTTAAAACAATATTATGAGTTTCCTTGCGACTCCGTGGTTTTTGCCGTCGGCGATAAAGTCGATGAGACCGTCGGGCTACCATATAAGAGCGACCTGTTTATTACGAATCCCAACAAGACCGGCAACGATCCGGACGACGCGCTCTTTCAAGCCTATGACGAAACCGCAGGCAAGGTCATTGATGGCGTCTTTCTCGCTGGGTGGGCACGAAAAGCGAGCGAAGGCTTAGTCGGAATCGCCAAGCGAGACGGGGATTGGTGCGCTGACGTTGTAACCAAATACCTTTCGATGAAAACACCTGATAACCACTCTGACATAAAAGTCGTTCTCGGCAAGCTCGCTTCGACACTCACGGCGCACAAGAGCCACCCGGTCGATCTGGCGGGGCTCCGCATACTCGAATCGAATGAAAAAAGTCACTGGGGTGAGGACTGTATTGGGGAATTCAAATTCACGAACAACAAGGAAATGCTCGAATTGATCGAACGCGGGAAAGCCTAGCCCGAAAGTTTTTATTCTCCTTCGCCGAATACCCCGTAGCGTGCTACGGGGATGAAGGCGAGGGGAACCCTCCGTAGCCTTGGCAAAGGAGGGTAGTGGCTTCGGAGAATTTTGCAAGATACCCCGCAGCTTGCTGCGGGGAGCTTCATTTTCTATCTGTCCCCCCATTTGAGTTTTTCCCTAAGCACGTCGTAATAATTGCTTTCAGGAAATCTGATCAATCTGGTCCGGTTCTCCGATGTCTGGATCACGACCGTATCTTCTTGCGTGATCGCCACTCCCACCTGCCCATCGAGCGTCGCCATGGCACCGTCATCTTTACTGGTGAGGGTCACTTCGATCTCTGCGTTGCCCGGCACGATCAATGGCCGATGCGTCAGCGTATGAGGGCAGATCGGAGTCAGGATCAATGACTGGACAGCCGGATCGATAATCGGGCCACCAGCAGAAAGAGAGTAGGCGGTGGATCCAGTTGGGCTGCTGACAATCAACCCGTCGCCACGCAAATTGGTTACGAACCGCCCTTGAATCGCGATCTTCAGTTCGATCATGCGAGCGAGGGTGCCCTTACTGATTACGACGTCGTTCAACACCACCCCTTGCGCAACCGTTTCTCCGTGCCGATGTATATGTGTTCGTAACATCAGCCGTTCATCGAGAACAAAGTCGTTCGCAAATACCCGTTCGAGCGAGGGATAGAGATTCTCCAGACGGACCTCAGTCAAAAATCCCAATCCGCCCATATTGACCCCCAGGATGGGAATGCTTCGTTCCCCGGCAAGTCGAGCGGCATTGAGCATGGTTCCGTCACCGCCTAAGACCAGCAGCACGTCGGCTTTGCTCGCCAACTGAGTTTTCTGATACCCACCCTGTTCACCGAGGAGCATTGCCGATGCCTGGTCCAAAATCACCTCGATACTTCGAGCTCGAAGCCAGGTGACCACATCTTGTAGCGTACTCTTGATCTCAGGAAACTTTGGTTTTGCCAAAATCCCGATACTTTTGTTTTTCATTGCTAAAACCCTGTCGTGGCGCTATTTAGATATTGGCTGGAACGTCCGAGATTGTATCGGGAGGGTTCTTTTGAAGTCAACGAATCAGGTGAAGGTCAGGCTGCCGGCATAATGCTCCGTCCAGACCGGAGCTAGGTTTGTGCGATTGTTTCACGGCCTTGACACCTAAAATCCTTCTAGATAGTATTAGGCTAGATTTTTCGAGAGCTTTGGGCACATGGAACCGGTTATAGGCTCCCCCTAAAAGGAGGCAGGATGTTCGAAAGATTTACGGATAAGGGCCGGAAGATCATCATTCTCGCACGGGAAGAGGCTGAGCGGCATCAGAACGACTACCTCGGAACGGAGCACCTCGTCTTGGCCATTCTCCGCGAATCCGACGGGATTGCCCTGATGATCTTGAAAAAGATGGGACTCTCGACCGAACAGATCCGTTTGGAAATTGAACGGAATTTGCCCGGCGGGGGAACCACCATGACCTTTGGAGAGATCCCCTTCAGCCCTCGGGTTAAGAAGGTCATTGAATATGGAGTTGAAGAAGCCCGTCTCCTTGGACACAATCATATCGGTAGCGAGCACCTCTTATTGGGCCTCCTCCGAGAAGAGGAGGGGATCGGCGGAAAAATCCTCCGCAGCCTAGGAGCGAATCTTCTGACTGCCCGGCAATTAACCGTAACCTTTCTCCGAAAGTCTGCCCCGCGTGAGCGTGATCGGAAGAGCAATACCCCGGCGCTCGATGAGTTCGGTCGCGATCTGACCCAGCTTGCCCAAGCCGGGCAACTGGATCCCGTTATCGGCCGAGCAGACGAAATCGAACGGGTGCTTCAGATCCTGAGTCGCCGTTCAAAAAACAACCCTGTGCTCATCGGGGAAGCGGGTGTCGGCAAGACCGCCATTGTCGAAGGGCTTGCCCAACGAATCATCCAGTCCGAAGTGCCGGACAACCTTCTTTCACGACGGGTCATTGCGCTCGACCTCGGTTCGCTGGTCGCAGGAACCAAATATCGCGGCCAGTTCGAGGAACGGCTGAAGGTCGTGATGAAAGAAATCGTCCAGGCCGGCAACATCATCATCTTTATCGATGAACTCCATACCTTGGTGGGAGCAGGGGCGGCGGAAGGGTCGATCGACGCCTCCAACATGCTCAAGCCTGCGCTGTCGCGTGGCGAAATTCAATGTATCGGCGCCACGACTCTCGATGAATACCGAAAGCATATTGAGAAAGATGGAGCGCTCAAGCGACGGTTCCAACCAATTCACGTTCAGCCGCCAAGTCTCGACGAAACGGTGTTGATCATCCAGGGGCTCCGTGACCGGTATGAAGAACACCACGGTGTCGATATTTCCGAAGAGGCCATCCTCGAAGCGGTGAAGCTGTCGGATCGATATATCAGCGATCGGTTCTTGCCGGACAAGGCCATCGACTTGATCGACGAGACCGGATCTCGAGCCAAATTGCAGACCTACGCCTTGCCGTCGGATTTGAAGGCTATGGAACAGGAGCTAAAAAAGGTCTCGCGCGATAAGGAACTGGCGATCTCGATGCAGAACTTCGAGGAAGCTGTTCGCCATCGAGAAGAAGAGGAACGGCTGCGGAAACTGTTGGATGAGTCTAAGCGTGAGTGGAAAAAGAGCCAGGAAAAGAACAAACCGACAATCGGCAAAGAAGAGGTGGCCTATGTCGTGTCCAAGATGACAGGCATTCCACTCTTCAAGCTCGAAGAAGAAGAATCGAACAAATTGCTGCGCATGGAGGAATTCCTCCATAAACGCGTGGTCGGACAGAACGAAGCGATCTCTGCCGTGGCCAGAGCCATTCGGCGGTCACGTGCCGGTTTGAAGGAAGCGAAAAAACCTATCGGGTCCTTTATATTCCTGGGACCGACCGGGGTTGGAAAAACTGAGTTGGCTCGGACGTTAGCGGAGTTCCTCTTCAATAGCGAGGATTCACTTATTCGAATCGACATGTCCGAATATCAGGAAAAATTCACCAGTTCGCGACTTTTTGGAGCTCCACCGGGGTACGTGGGATACGAGGAGGGCGGCCAATTGACCGAACGAGTCAGGCGCCGACCCTATTCCGTTGTCCTGTTTGACGAAATCGAAAAGGCCCATCCTGATGTGTTCAATATCCTGTTGCAAGTATTGGACGATGGGGTGCTGACCGATAGCCTCGGACGCAAGATCGACTTCAAGAATTGTGTCATCATCATGACCTCCAATATTGGGACCAAGATGATTCAGAAGGGCGTCTCGCTCGGATTCCAGAGCACGGAAGGCGATCAGGAGCGTCATAAGAAAGAAGAAGTGCTGGGAGAATTGCGCCGCTCGTTCAGCCCGGAGTTTTTGAACCGGATCGATGAGATCGTGGTCTTTCATCAGTTGGATAAGACGCACCTCTTCAGTATTCTGGATATCCTCTTGGGTGAACTCAACCTGCGTCTCATCGAGAAGGGAGTGGAGCTTGAGGTCGATGACGAGGTTAAGCAGTGGTTGATTAAAGAAGGCTATGAACCGCTCTACGGTGCCAGACCGATGCGCAGGACGATACAGCGAGCGATCGGCGATCCGCTCTCTGAAGAGATGATCAGAGGACGATTCAAAGAAAGCCGAAAGATTCGCGTGGTACTTCGTGATGGCGCTCCGGCATTCATCGCGCAGGAGGCGATGGCCGGCGTCTAACTTCTCGGCCCTGTGCCTGCGCGGCCTCTTTACATGGAGTTAGGACAAGGCCCTTGTGGCATTAGTGGCCACAAGGGCCTTGTTATTTTGATTCTTGCAGCGTATCTTTTTTTCGGTCCAAGAGTATGATCAAAATGACTTCATGATGATCTCCATTGACCAGCCAGCCTCCACCTGGATACCGGGCCCCATCCTTGGTATTGAAACGTCATGCGATGAAACTGCTGCATCGGCTCTTGCCGCAGACGGCTCCGTCCTCTCGAACGTTATTGCGTCACAACATGACGTTCACCAGCGTTTCGGAGGCGTCGTTCCCGAACTTGCCTCCCGTGCCCACGTTGAGTCAATTGAAAGGGTCTCCGCTACGGCGCTCCAACAAGCCGGTCTTGCATGGACGGATCTCGCCGGAATCGCCGTCACCCAAGGCCCAGGGCTGGCAGGCGCTCTGCTCGTCGGGGTCAACTATGCAAAAGCGCTGGCCTATGCCTTGAATATTCCGGTGGTTGGCGTGAGCCATCTTGAGGGCCATATCGCCTCCGCATGGCTGAAGGATCCAGCGTTTCCCTTACCCTGCGTGGTCCTCGTTGTCTCAGGTGGCCATACCCATCTCTATTATAAGGACCGAAGTGGTCACCGCCGTCTCCTGGGAGCTACCAGAGACGATGCGGCAGGGGAGGCCTTTGACAAAGGTGCTCAGTTGCTTGGGCTAGAATTTCCAGGAGGACCAGCCATTGATCGCCTGGCTCGACAGGGGAATCCTGACACCATTGCGTTTCCCCGTTCCTATCTCCAAAATGGAAGTCACGAGTTTAGTTTTAGCGGTTTAAAGACAGCATTGCTCTATAGACTTCAAGCAATGGACGAGCAGTCTCGTGTCGCAAACGTTGCTGACTTGGCAGCCGGCTATCAGGAGGCCATCGTGAGCGTCTTGGTTGAAAAGTCGTTTACCGCAGTTCGGTCATCCGGCGCCCGTGCGTTAGCCGTCGTCGGAGGGGTGTCCGCCAACTCTCGGTTACGCGCGTTGCTTCAAGCACGAGCAACTTCTGAGAGCCTGCAGTTGAGTCTTCCCCCGCTGTCCTACTGTACCGACAATGCAGCGATGATCGCGGCAGCAGGGAGGCAGGCTCTTTGCGCAGGGTTCCGTGCATCATGGGATATGGATGCCAACGCCTCGCTGTCTCGTTTAATTGGTTTGTTTGGTTTGTTTTGTTTATTTGGTTGAACGAAGCTAACCAGATGAACCAAATGAACCAAACAAACGAAACAAACCAGAGCAACCAGATAGACCAGACACGCAGAGTTTTTCTGTAGTCCGCTAACCATCGACGATAAGGAAACGACGGCCATTCCAGAAATTCACGGACAGGTTCTCGGTCTCCGTGCCGGCCAGCTCACCATGCTTGAGCGGCTGTATCGACGGCGTATGCCCGTGGATGAAGTCCTCTCAGCAGAAGCCGCAAAAACCCTCGCACAGTTTACGCACGAGATTCGGCGCCCTATCGGACTGGTCATCACCAGGCGTGGCGCTGTCCAAGACGTCTTGGTGGGAGCCGGCGCCGAGCCCTCACCGACGACCCTGGCAACCTTTCGCGCAAGCCCGCGATCGCTGCGCGGCCTTCGCCTGATACGCTCACAATTAAAGGAATTACCCCTGACTCAGGAAGACCTTACGATGCTGGGCCTGCTCCGGCTCGACATGATTGGAATGTTGGCTGTTACTCCCAAAGGCGAACCAGGGTTACTCTCCCTGGCCCATCTGAATCCCCCCAGTCCACAGGGGCAGCTGTATACCCTCTTGAAGCCCACTCTGGTGCATCAATGCCCGGTGAATTTCGAGACATTCATTCGCGAATTAGAGGCCGACCTCCAGCGTCAAAGTGCTTCTCATACGATGACTCAGGGGCAGACCGCCATCCTCGTGAGCGCTTCGCCCAAGAGCAAGGCTGAACAAGAAGAGCGCCTCGCCGAATTGGCAGAACTGGCCTCCTCGGCAGATCTCACGGTGATCGATCGATTAGTGCAGCGTACACAGAGCGGCCATCATCGGTTTCAATTGGGAAGCGGTAAACTCAAGGACGTCCTGATGCAAGCCATGCAAAAGGGCGCGGACTTGCTTATCTTCGATCAGGATTTGGCGCCTGCTCAGCTGCGCGCCATTGCGGAGATCACCGATCTCACGGTCATCGATCGGACCCAGCTGATTCTCGACATCTTTGCGCAACGAGCGCATAGCCGAGAAGGGAAAGTGCAGGTCGAGTTGGCGCAACTCCGTTATTTGCTTCCCCGTCTCTCCGGTCAGGGAACAAGCCTTTCACGCTTGGGCGGCGGCATCGGCAGCAGAGGGCCCGGTGAGACAAAGCTCGAAACGGATCGACGTCGTATCAGAGAGCGCATCGACTATTTAGACCGAGAAATTACGGGCTTTGCCCGTCACCAAGATCAACGGCGATCGCGCCGCATCCGACAGGCATTTCCAGTCCTGTCCATCGTGGGCTATACGAACGCCGGCAAGTCAACATTGCTCAACGTCTTAACAAAAAGTCACGTGACCACGGCCCCACGCGTCTTTGAAACGCTCGATACTACGAGCCGTAGGCTGCATTTTCCACATGGCAGGGAAGTCATCCTTACCGATACAGTGGGGTTTATTCGCGACCTGCCTAAAGATCTCCTCGCAGCCTTCAGAACGACGTTGGACGAAATGCGCGACGCCGATCTCCTCCTACATGTGGTCGATGCAGGGGCGAAAGAATTAGACGCCCATATTGCATCGGTCGATACCGTGCTGCAAAGCCTCACCCTCGATCAGATTCCACGGGTCTTGGTATTCAACAAGTGCGACCAGCTTCCAACTGGGCAAGCGGAGGCCCTGTGCCGTCGGTATGGGGCAATCGGGATATCTGCGCTACACCAGGAAACCTTGCCTGCGCTGATGCAGCACCTCGAAGAACGGCTGGCCGTGCTTGTCCCGCTGGATGGTTCTTCCCAAAAATCGGCAGCCACGACTGTCCCCCTTGCATCTCGTCCTTGACCCGCTGCACAATTGCACGATTTTGGTACCACCCATGACAACGAAATCTCAGCCATTGTCGGATCATCGAAGACATCTCCGGGAGATATCGAAGACGCTTCAACGTACGATGCCGAGCCCAAAGATGGAACTCGACCATCGTTCCCCTTGGGAGTTGCTCGTGGCCACAATCCTCTCCGCCCAGTGTACTGACCAGCGAGTTAATCAAGTCACTCCGTCGCTCTTTCGGCGTTATCGGCAACCAGCAGAACTGGCTGCGGCTCATCTTCCTGATCTCGAACAGCTCATTCGTTCCACGGGTTTCTTTAAGAACAAAGCGAAACATCTGGTCGCTTGCAGCAAAGCTGTGGCTGAGCGTTTCAGCGGCCAGGTTCCGCATACAATGGAGGAATTGATCACCTTGCCAGGCGTCGGCAGAAAAACTGCGAATGTCGTCCTCGGGAATGCTTTTGGCCAGCCCAGTATCGTCGTCGACACCCATGTGAAGCGCGTGGCGAAGCGACTCGGTCTGACCAGATCAGATAATCCGGCCCTGGTCGAACAAGACCTGCAGCAGCTCCTGCCGAAATCCCAGTGGACGGCTGTCTCACAACGATTATTACTGCATGGCCGCTACATCTGTCTTGCGAGAAAACCACAGTGCCGCACCTGTCCGGTCTATCAGCACTGCCCATGGAAAGAGAAAGGCCCCCGATGATTCGTAGCATGACCGGTTTCGGTCGAGGACTAACTCCCTGGCAGGATGGGTCCGTGACGGTGGAAATACGTTCCGTCAACCATCGCTTTCTCGAAATTGCCTGCCGCTTACCCCGACCATTGAGCCACCTGGAGGACTCCTTTAAGAAAGCCATTCAGCAATATTGTACCCGCGGACGTATCGACACAACAGTGACGGTCCAGGCCGGCAAAGGCCGAGCTGGAAGCGTCAACCTTGACCAATCCCTCGCGAAACAGTACCATCACGCCCTTCGTACCCTGAAGAAATCCCTTAAGCTCAGTGGGTCCGTCGATTTAGCTCTCATGGCTGGTCTCCGTGACGTGCTCTCTGTGTCGGATCAACCGACGGAAGACCCAAAATTGGCGAAGATCGTCCATCAACTGACAAGCCAGGCGCTGAAAGATCTTGAGGGCATGCGAATGCGCGAAGGGAAGGCCTTGGCAGAGGATATGAAAGCACGGATTCAGACGATCCGGGGACACAAAATCCTCGTCGCAGCACGGACCCCTCTGCTTGCCCAAGAGATTTTTGATAAAATGAAGGTTCGCGTGGAGAAGCTGTTGGGGTCTGAAATTCCCGATCCTCCCCGGCTCTACCAGGAGTTAGCTGTGTATGCCGACCGTGGCGACATTACAGAAGAAATAGTCAGATTGGACTCGCATATGATACAGTTTGAGCAGACGCTCGACCGTGCAGATTCTGTGGGCAAAACACTCGATTTCCTGCTCCAGGAAATCGGGCGGGAAGTCAACACAATCGGCTCAAAAGCCAATGACGCGGAAATTGCCGGTCATGTGGTCCAGATGAAGGCCGAGCTGGAACGTATTCGGGAACAGGTCCAGAACGTAGAATGAATTCAGCCCCCACAACCAGCCCCTCGGTGTCGGTATCTGGCCATTCTCGATCCTCGATGGATCGCCGGGGAATTCTTTTTATTATCTCCGCACCCTCCGGAACGGGGAAAACTACACTCTGCAAACAACTCACGGTGAACCTCCCCGGGCTATGGCATTCCATTTCCTATACCACAAGGATGCCGCGTCCAGGCGAAGAGCATGGGCGCGAGTATTATTTCGTTGCTGAGAAAACATTTCAAGAGATGACCGCGAAAAATGAGTTCGTCGAGTGGGCCCATGTATACGGAAACCTCTACGGGACACCTTGGAAATCGCTGACAGAAAAGATCGAGCAAGGGATTGATGTGTTACTGGAGATCGACGTACAAGGGGCCATGCAGGTCAAGAAACGATTCGAGGATGCGGTGTCGATCTTTATTCTTCCTCCCTCGATGACCGTGCTCCGGTCCCGACTCCACACCAGGGCCTCCGATACGCCGGAAGAGATTCAACGGCGACTGCACAAAGTGAAAGAAGAGGTCTGGTCCTACAGGGAATACGCGTATATTGTTCGAAACGAAGACCTCAGCCGGTCCCTTCGTGATCTCGAAAGCATCTTTTGGTCGGAACGCTTGAAGACGAAACGGTTGAACATGACGTGGCTCGAGAATAATTTCATTCTTGACGATGAACAGAAAACGGGAGATCACAAAGATCTTCCCTAACCCAAAGGAGTACTGCTTCCATGATCGACATGCTGAGACTTTTGCCCCAGTACACTACAGACGAGTTCGACTCACGTCACCGGCTGGCGATCATCGCAGCACAACGGGCGAAGCACATTTTGCAGGGGTCGCGTCACATCCCTTCGCGCTTTACCAAAGAAACGACCATCGCCCTTGATGAAGTGCTCCGGGGGCAAATCAGCTACCTCGTCGGTCAAGAAGCGCGGGATGCCATGAAGGAAGCGAAGCGCGGGAAGGAAGGCGAAATGGAGCGCGTCGCCTTGATGACCGGCGACGATGCGAAGGAGATTAAGAAAGAGCTGAGTGTCTATGTCGACGATTCCCCCAAGCCGGTGGCGGGTGAGACTGAAGAGTAAAAGGAGTAGTCGGTGAACATTTCCGGCTCCATCGGACCGACATTGGCAGGCAAGCAGATTGTGCTGGGCGTGACCGGCAGCATTGCCGCCTATAAGGCCGTTGCATTGCTCCGGACTTTGCTCCGTGAAGGAGCGACGGTGCAGGTCGTGATGACGCAGTCGGCCACGAAGTTCGTCACTCCGCTGACCTTTGAAGTGCTTTCCGGCCACCCCGTCTCAACGGATGTATTCGAAGCGCATCAGGAGATGAAACATTTGTCGTTGTCCGAGCAGGCAGATGCCATCGTCATTGCCCCCGCCACGGCCAACTGCCTTGCAAAGTCAGCGTTGGGGTTGGGCGACGATTTGCTCTCGACCATGCTCCTTACAGCACAGTGCCCGCTGATTGTGGCTCCCGCCATGGACGGAGGGATGTGGACTCATCCATCCGTTACCGAACATGTCACGAAATTACGTGCGCGGGGAACCATCGTGGTGGATCCGGAAATCGGCCCGCTCGCCTCCGGGCAGATCGGTCAAGGCCGGTTGGCAGAGGAAGCGACAATTATGGAGGCTATTCAGGCAGCACTGGCTCCACGACGAGATTGGCAAGGGCATCGTGTTCTGGTTTCTGCAGGCCCGACGCAAGAGGCGATCGATCCGGTGCGCTTCATTTCAAACCGCTCCTCCGGAAAGATGGGCTATGCTATCGCCGAAGCTGCACAGGCAAGGGGAGCCCAGGTAGTCCTTGTGACCGGTCCCACGGCCTTACAACATCCAAAAGGCATCGAGGTAGTTTCGATCACCACGACTGAAGAAATGATGAAAGCCCTGTCCTCGCGCCTCGCATGGTCTACAACTGTGATCATGGCTGCCGCTGTAGCGGATTTTCGTTCCACGAATCCTGCGTTGCGAAAATTAAAGAAGCAGGGGCAAACCGTTCAGACACTCGATCTCGAACGGACCACGGATATCCTCGCCTCCTTATCTGCCCAACGGACCACACAGCTTATGGTTGGCTTCGCCGCTGAAACCAACGATCTGATTGCCCACGCGAAAAACAAACTGACGGAAAAAGGGCTCGACCTCATCGTCGCAAACGATGTTACGACATTGGGAGGGGGGTTCGGCAGCGATCAAAACGCCGCCACATTGATCGATCGGCAGGGAATCATGACAGAATTGTCGTTGATGCCAAAACGAGCGCTCGCTGATGCAATCTTGAACCGGGCGCAAGAACTGCTCCGCGTCAGACAATTCGACCAGACATCCAAGCTGGTCAAGGAAAAACGCTAGAAGCCTATGGCTCAGAATCAGCAAGCTGCCGATATCTCCATGGAAATCGATCGATTGGCCACCCAGTTGGCCAAAGATCCACATTCCAAAGTGTTCATGCCATTGGCTGAAGAATACGGAAAGGCCGGGATGTGGCAGGAAGCAGCCGGTGTGCTCGAAGACGGCTTGAAATTGTATCCCGGTTTTATTACCGCTATGGTCGCACTGGGACGCGCCTACGACCAGATGGGGAAGGCCACGAAGGCCAAGACTATTCTAGAAGAGTCCGTCAAGTTGAGCCCGGAAAACCTGCGCGCGCACCGAACCCTGATCAAAATTTATACGAGTCAGGGGCTGAGGGAAATGGCGCTACAATCCTGTGCCGTCATTCTGGCAGTCAACCCGCGTGACGAAGAGGCCAGCTCAGTTCAATCTGCTTTAGGAGGACCGCTGAAACAAGAGAAGGAAGCGAAACAGTTCAAGCCTACTGGTTCACTCAAGTCTACCCTTTCCCTACAGCAGGCTGATGCACCGCCTGCTCCTGTCGAATTCATAGCCTCTGCCACAAAGACGAATATCGCACCTGATCTGACTGCCTCAACGGTGAACAAATCGGACATTGCTTCTGCCGATCCACTGAGTGTGAAAGCGTTTCTTGTGGAGACAGCCCTTCTCCCTCAGGATCAGATAGGGGAGCAACCAGCGATCGCGGAACCGGATGTACAAGCCGCCGACACCGAGGTGATGCCCCCTCCTTCTCCTCACCCAGAAGCCGTGGCCCAACTGGAAGCCTGGCTTCGTACCATTGAATCGCGTCGTCACGATCGTGATACAACGAACGAGCCTCAGCAAAAAACCTCCTAATCTTTTTGCGCGTTTGACCGGTCTCAGGCAGACTGCTACAATGCCTGCCTG
>CAZGYZ010000024.1:0-15700 GCA_964530675.1 uncultured Nitrospira sp.
ACTCCATGAACGCAAAGGAGTTGGCAGCGACTAAGGGTTTGCACATGATGGATGCGCTCAGTGAGGTGGGCTACAACGATTCGTCGATGATGCGCGGGCTTGTGCGGAAAGAGCTCGGCGGTCGACCCTGACCGGGCTGTTAGCAGAAGAAGACCGTTATTTGGTTCATTTGGTTTGTCTTGTTTATTTGGTTGAACGAAACTAACCAGACGAACAAAATAAACCAAACAAACCAGATGGACAAGTCAGAAGGGGGCTACTTGGCGAGTTCTTCGTTGACGGCTTGGACGAGTTGAGCAAGGTCGAAGGGTTTTTCGAAGACGCGGCGGGCGCCGAAGAGTTTTGCAACGTCAAGGAAGTTCTTCTCCCCTTGTGCACCGGTCATGGCGATGACCTTCGCATCGAGATATTCCCGCGTCAGCTGCAATGTGGTTTCGAGACCGTCGGTTCCTGGCATCAGAATGTCCATGAGGACGAGATCCACCGTGTTATTCTGGTAGAGGGTCAAGCCCTCTCGACCACCGGGGGCTTCGAGCACACGGTGGCCGGCCCTCTCAAGGACTTCCTTTAGAAGGCTGCGGATCGATTCTTCGTCGTCGATTACAAGAATAGTGGCCATAGAGTTCTGCCTAATCGTTTTTGTATCCTACCTGGGGTCGGGTTCTTCTGTCTAGAAGAAAGTTGATGGGCATGATGATCGAAATGATGGCGCAGATCGAATCACATGAGGCTTGGTGGTGTGAATAGATCGCGCTCACATGAAAAACTATCGGAGAAAATGATAGGAAGGGTTGACCGAGTCCCACGATTTTGATACAAGAACCAGAGTTGTCCTGACAGACTGCAGTGCACCTTCTTCCGGAGCGGTTCTTTTGCAGCAACCAGATTCCTGGTCTTGGACCCGTCGGTCTTTTTTGAAAACGTCTGTTGTCGGGCTTCTCTTGCTCGGCAGCAAACTACTGTACCCCTCAGTCGCGCGTGCGAACGACCTTCCTGACGGTGAACTCACCTTCTTCAATGTGCACACGGACGAACGGCTGCGAGTCCGTTATCGTGATGACGCAGGGAATTATGACCTGACGGCGCTGGATGAGGTAAATCACATTCTGCGTTGCCATCACACAGGAGAAGTCGCCGCCATCGATGTGCGAATGTTGGAACACGTCAATCTCGTGCACAAAGCGGTCTATAGCACTGAAGATATCCACGTAATTTCCGGCTATCGGTCTCCGGGATACAATGCGCAGCTCGTGAAGCGAAGCCGGCGAGTCGCGCAGCACAGTCTACATATCGAGGGACAGGCACTTGATTTCTATATTCCCGGTATCGAAATTCGTGAACTCCGGCAAGCTGCATTGAAGTTGCAGTACGGTGGAGTCGGGGTTTATCCGCGCAAGAAGTTCATCCATCTCGATTGCGGCCCCTTCAGAACCTGGTAATTCCCCGGTTTGTTTTGTTTCTTTGGTTGGTTTGGTTCATCTAGTTAGTCTATTCCAACCAAACAAGACGAACCAAACCAACCAAACAACGCTCACTCAAATCCGTTTGAGGAACAACACCGACAAAGGCGGGAGTGTGAGTGCGAGCGAATGGGGCATGCCATGAGAGGGGAGGGCGTTTGTACGGAGCCCTCCCAAATTTCCCACGTTGCTTCCCCCGTAGGTTGAGGCATCGCTATTCAATAGTTCGCGATACTGGCCTTCGGTAGGCACGCCGACTCGATAGTTGTAGCGGGGAACAGGGGTGAAGTTACACAAGCATAATATCTGATTATTCTGATCCTTGGCCTTTCGCAGGAAGGCAATTACGGAGTGGGTTGTATCGCAAAAATCGATCCATTGGAAACCGGTCCAGTCGTGATCGAGTTCGTGCAGCGCCGGCTCTCGGCTGTAGAGCCTGTTCAGGTCTCGTGCGAGCCGTTGGAGCCCTGCATGCCGATCGAAATTGCAGAGATGCCATTGCAGGCTGGTGTCGTGGTTCCACTCGCTCCACTGTCCGAACTCTCCACCCATGAACAGCATTTTCTTGCCGGGATGCCCATACATGAAGGCATAGAGGGTTCGGAGGTTGGCAAAACGTTGCCAGTCATCGCCTGGCATTTTATCGAGCAATGACTGCTTTCCGTGGACCACTTCATCGTGCGAGAGCACTAGGACGAAGTTTTCATTGAAAGCATAGAGAAGGCCAAATGTAATTTGATTTTGGTGAAAGCGACGGTGGACGGGATCGTGGCGGAAATATTCCAGTATGTCGTGCATCCAGCCCATGTTCCACTTGAACGTGAAGCCCAGTCCTCCGGTATAGGTGGGGCGTGAGACTCCGGCCCAGGACGTGGACTCTTCGGCGATGGTTAGAGCCCCAGGGAAGTCACGGTGAACCAGGACATTCAAGTCCTTCAGCAGCGTGACGGCGCCGATGTTTTCGCGTCCGCCGAACCTATTGGGAATCCATTCTCCTTCTTTCCGTCCGTAATCGAGATAGAGCATCGAGGCGACGGCATCCACACGCAAGCCGTCGATATGGTAGCGATCCAGCCAAAAGAGCGCGCTATTCAGTAGGAAATTCCGGACCTCCAGGCGATCGTAATTGAAAATGCGGCTGTGCCAGTCCGGATGGTAGCCGAGCCGGGGGTCGGCATGGTCGTAGAGATGCGTACCGTCGAATTGGGCGAGCCCATGCGGATCGTCTGGAAAGTGAGCGGGGGCCCAGTCCATCAGCACACCGATTCCAGCCTGATGTGCCGTATCGACAAAGGCCATGAAGTCTTCTGGAGACCCGTACCTGCCAGTGACTGCAAAATAGCCGGTGGTTTGATAGCCCCAAGACCCATCGAACGGGTGCTCGGTAATTGGCATCAGTTCGACATGGGTATAGCGCATATTCTTCACGTAAGAGATGAGCTTTACGGCAAGCTCTGCATAGGTCAGCCAACGATTTCCTTCCTCAGGGACACGCATCCAGGATCCAAGATGGACCTCGTAAATTGAGAGGGGCTGGGCAAGCGGGTTTTGCTGTGCCCTCGCCGTCATCCAGGCCTGGTCCTTCCAAGAATAGGGAATGTCTGTGTGAACGATCGAGGCGGTCTTGGGGCGTAGTTCGGATGCAACCGCATAGGGGTCGGCTTTCAGGAGCGGAGCGTCATGATGGCGCGACCGGATCTCATATTTATAGAGCGTGCCGTCTATCAGTTCGGGAATGAAGAGTTCCCAGAGGCCGGTTGCTCCGCGGTTTGTCATGGGATGGCGTCGGCCATCCCACTGGTTGAAGTCACCTACGACACTCACTCTCGCGGCGTTTGGCGCCCAGACAACAAAATGGACCCCGGCGACACCCTCCACTGTTCGGAGATGGGCACCCATCGTTTCGTAAGCTTTGAAGAAGGTCCCTTCGGCGAAAAGATGCAGTTCGAAGTCGGTGAGGAGGGGGGGAAATGCATAGGGATCATGCCGCTCCGATACCCGCCCCGCGTAGTCGGTTACGCAGAGACGGTAGGGGCTGGTTCCCAGTGGCCCCGGTACGGTCGCTTCGAACAGACCATCTTTATGGATGCGCCTCATGGGAATAGGCTGCGGACTTTGCGCATTGAGTAGTAGCGCAACCTCGTTGGCTTCCGGCAGGAAGCACCGAATCGAAACGGTAGGGGAGTTGTCCTGGGTCGTTGGATGGGCACCGAGAATCGCAAGGGGATCCCAGTGATGGCCCTGGATAAGTTGTTCGAGTTGATCGAGCGACAAGCCTGACATGCTGTGGATCTCCTCAGTCCATAGACCGTATCGTAAGAGGAGCGAGCCAAGAATGGAAGAAGAAAAAGCAGTGAGATTGTAGCCTGCCGAACTCAGCGTCTCGTGCCTGTCGCGCCCATTCTACTATTTCGCCATAAACCTGCATGAGGAATGGAGGGTAGCTGTGGGAAATGGTTCCTTTGCCCCCCCCCGAAAGTAGGGATTCTTTCCCCATAAGAATGGCGTATCTTTCAGCGGCGGTACTGCGCGTGACGTGCTCATTTATGTCTGCCTGCCCACTTTGAAGTGAAGCTGGAGATTTTGTTGCGACCGCAACTCGTGTTAGCCCTGGTGAGAGGGCCTTGTCATGGCTATCTTCACGGCGGGTGAACCGTAGTCGGCGGCGCGTGATATCTGAAAACGATTTGTCGGAAGAGGCGCCAATTATGGAAACACGAAAAATTCTTCAAGTGCCGGAGGAGGCCAAGATTATTAAGACGCAGGAGTTGTTGCAGGAGAATGAACCTGTGTTGCGCGAGCCGCGACAAGGGATAGGTCTTGGCAGCTATGTAATTGATTTGGCTACTGGAACATGGAGGGTGTCGCCGGAGCTGTATAAGATTTTCGGCATCGATGAAACATCTCTTCACACGTTGGAAGGATGGGTTGGTTTGCTTCATCCCGATTCACGGGAGAAATGTATCGAGTACCGTTCGCACGAGGAATCGGAGAAAATATGCATCGATTATCAATGCCGAATTGTCCGAATCAATGACGGAGAGGAACGCTGGGTTCACGGGCTTGAGGAGATTGAGTACGACGATCAAAAAAATCCCATCAGACATTTGGGTACTATCCAGGACATCACGGAGCGCAAGCACGCAGAAAAACAGACTCAACGGTCGGAAGCCTTCCTTCGACAAGTCATCGACATCAATCCCAACTTAATCTTTGTGAAAGACCGAGAGGGGCGTTTTACGCTGGCGAACAAGGCTGTAGCAGATATGTATGGGACGACGGTGGAGAATCTCATAGCCAAGACCGATGCCGACTTCAATGCGAACCTCGACGAGGTAGAGCATTTTCGCCGGGTCGATCTCAACGTGATAAATACCTCGCAGGAGCATGTGATTTCCGAAGAAAAGATCACGGACGCCGCCGGCCAGGTGCGATGGCTTCAGACTGTGAAACGTCCTATCGAGGGTGAGGATGGACGAGTCAACCACGTACTCGGCGTGGCTACAGATATTACCGAGCACAAGTTGGCGGAGTGCCGGCTTCGGAGGACACAATATGCCGTGGACCATGCAACCGACTCCATTTTTGTCATCGGGTCCGACGGGCATTTTCTTGACGTCAACGAATCGGCTTGTCGCCGTTTGGGCTATGCCAAACAGGAGTTACTGACCAAATCGGTGATGGATATCGACCCGGACTTTCCACGGGAAACCTGGAATGCGTTCTGGGAGGAGTTTAAACATACGAAGTTGCTTCGTCTTGAAACTCGGCATCGCGGTAAGTCAGGCGAGGTCTATCCGGTGGAAGTGGTCGCCAACTATATTCTGCACGAAGGTGAGGAGCTCGATTATGCATTTGTGCGCGATATTACCGAGCGCAAACAGGCAGAGGCAGCCTTGCAGGCGTTTCAGGATCAGGTCCGCCAGATGCAGAAGATGGAAGCGATCGGGGAGCTAGCCAGTGGCATTGCTCATGACTTCAACAATGTTCTTACCGCCATCATGGGCAATGCACAGCTGGCTTGTAAGAAAGTCGCTTCCGACCATCCGCTACAGCCGAACCTCATGAGGATTCTCGAAGCCAGCGACCGGGCCTCCCGGCTCGTGCAGCAAATCCTCACGTTCAGCCACCAGCAAGCATTGTCACGGACCGTGATGGCTCTCTCTCCTGTGGTGAACGAAGCCCTCGAATTGTTGCGGGCCACCCTCCCTGCGGGCGTCGAGCTGTCGGCAACTTACGATGCGGCCACGCCCCAGGTCTTGGCCGATGCCACCCAGATCCATCAAGTTCTGATGAACCTCTGTACTAACGCCTGGCATGCGTTGAACAAACAATCGGGAGCTATCTCAGTGGATCTGGCTGCGGTCAGGCTGACCCAGCCGTTACACAGTCTTTTTGCGACATTGCCGCCGGGCCACTATGCCTGCCTGTCTGTGCGTGATACCGGCTGCGGTATGGATCCCGAGACGGTGGCACGTATCTTCGAGCCGTTCTACACCACCAAACCCGTGGGCCAGGGGACGGGTCTCGGGTTGAGCCTGGTTCACGGCATCGTTCGGGGACACGAAGGCGCTATCATAGTGGATAGCTATCCGGGCAGAGGCACGACCGTTTCTGTGTATTTCCCCGCTGCGGAGGCGCGGGCCTACGCAGGTGAGCCAGTCAAAGTTTCACCCGTCGAGACGCAGGGTCGGCTCCGCCATCTGCTCTATTTGGATGACGAGGCAATGTTGGTGGAGCTGGTACGTGCCTGGTTCGAACCGCGCGGATATAGAGTCACCGGCTGTATCTTGGCGGCAGAGGCATTGGAGGCGGTTCGCGCCGACCCGACGGGGTTCGATGTCGTGGTGACGGACTACAATATGCCGGGGATGTCCGGTCTTCAGCTGGCGCAAGCCCTCGCACGCATCAACGCCAATCTGCCGGTGGTGTTAGTGTCGGGACATCTGTCCCCGAGCGCACAGGCGGCAAGCCTCGCCACTAATATCAAGGCGATGGTCTCTAAGACCATCATGTGGCAGCATTTGGAGGGTGTGATTAACCGCCTTCTCAACACACCGCCACAGGCATAGACATCCGTGATCCGGCGTGAAGGGGGTACAGCTCTTCAGCTACCTCGTACGCAGGTGTTGCCTGTAACCCGTCCTTCATCCCTTCATCGTTTTTCCCCTACGCTGCGCCGTCACGTCCCACACGGGTTTATGCGCTAGAGGTGGCGAATAGGCAGGCGTTGCTTCACCATCAGGATTGCCCCCCCCTTCCGAGGTACCACTTTCAGGTCTTTTCCCCGGTCTGTTCTGGGTCTATTCTTTCTCCAGATCGTTCACTCAATAAAGTGAAAGGAGTCAGATCATGAATTGCACACGTTGTCAGGGTTTGATGGTAAAAGACCAACTTCTAGACTTTGATGGAACCTATGGACAGATGTGGGCGACTAGTTGGCGTTGTGTGAATTGTGGTCGTGTCCACGACTCCGTGATCGAGCAGAATTGCCTAGTCCGACAGGGAAAGGTCTTGGCACTTCCCAGTGGTGAGCCGGACGATCGGGATGACGAAGTCTATCTTGAAGCAGAGTCCCGCATTAGACGAGCGGCTTGATGTGACCTGGCGAGTGGTCCCTTCGATAATTATGCGCTGCACAAAGACTTAAATATGAGCGAACCACATAGGGGAGAGTCATGGCCTCTATTCTGATTATCGATGATGAAGAAATTATCCGTGCACTCCTTCGCTCTGTTCTTGAAACGGCAGGGTATGAAGTCACGGAGGCTGCCAACGGCAACATCGGACTTGAGCTGTACCGCCAGAGGCCGAGGGATTTGGTCATCACTGACATTCGCATGCCCGAACTGAATGGGTTGGACATGCTCTTGGAACTGACGCGTGAATTTCTCCATGCCAAGGTGATTGCGATCTCAGGGGCAATAGAGGAAAAGAATGTCTTGGATGTCGCGAAACTCCTTGGGGCACGGCAGACCTTTCAAAAGCCCTTTAGTGTGTCGAAGTTGCTGGGCGCTGTGCGATACGAATTGGAGCATTAGGGCTGCTTTCCCTCGGCTCTGCCCTTGATCTCTTCCCCATCAGTATTCGTCCAATTCTTCCGTTTCATCGATCAGCTCGGCCGTGATCTCGGTACTCTCGGTTTCCCACTGAGTCAATGGAATACCCCCGGCCTTCAGAATCGCTTCCTGCTCCGTGCCTGCTGCTAGCATCAGATCGTAATGGATGCTTTGTCGGACCTGAAACGTTTTCACCTGCTCACCGCTTGACGCCAATCCATAGTATCTCCACGTCGTTGAAATAATCGACGGCCAACCGAAGTTTGCCAGCTAGCCGGCATCTCGTAAGTCCTTGATTCTGTGGTGCGCCCGGAGGGACTTGAACCCCCAACCCCCAGATCCGTAGTCTGGTGCTCTATCCATTGAGCTACGGGCGCGCTCTTGACGGCAGTTATGAGGTTAGAGTTCTGAGTGTTGAGTTGGGAGGAGATCAGGGGGCATTACGAGCGAAAAACTTCCGAAACCTGGTTGCTCGCAAACTCATAACTCAGCACTCAGAACTCAGAACTCGTTGTTTGCAGTAGGCAGCGGTTATACAGGTCTCTGGGCCGGCGGGTCAAGGGACTCGATTTTGGCCTGCGTTATTCATGATGGTTCGTCACGAAATCCCTTAGAGGTCACTGCCGGACCTTTCGCAGACATATCGGGATTACAGTAGAAACATTCATGAAGAACACACGCTGGAACGCTTAACGAAGAAAGGAAAAACGATGTTCAGAACTTCCACTCTCGGTTAGGATAGCCCTCATGAAGCCGTCACTGGTGTCGCCTAGCGCGATATCCAACCAACAAGAAACTCAACTGGAAACTCCTGCACAGGATAGTCCGAGAGGCCTATCGGGTGGAGTCCGGCTTGTCGTGCAATGGATGATCGGCATGATGCTTGCCCTTCTCATTGGATCATGGCTGGTGTGGTGGGCGATAAATCTTCAGAGGCAATTCGCGGAAGACGAAATTCGTGGCGCCTGCCAGCGTGTGATGCCTGAGACCGTGCAACGCTGTGTGGACACAGTGATTATTCAACGGGGTGGCGCAAGACGATGAGCCGAAGATTGTGGCGGACTTGTACCGTTATGCTGTGCGGAGCGATGCTGATCGCGACGGTTTCGGTGAGTGCAGGGGAAGAACGAGTCCTGGAATCTCGACCAAAGATCGAACTCAGTGCAGGAACGTGGATCAGTGTCGGCGACACTCGATGGGCCCATAACGCTTCCTCGGTTCCAGGATTTGGCAATCCAACATCAAAACTGACCTACAAGGATGTCGGCACCAACGTGATCGACCTGACGGGGAAGTTCTGGTTTTCCCCAAGGATATTTGGGCGGTTGAATGGAGGGTTTGCTGATATCGGTGGTGGGCGCTTAACGGACGATGATTACGCAACAGAGCAACGCTTGTTTTCAAGAACAACCAGCAATATTGCCGGCAACAATATGTTTTACATCAATGCTGATCTGGGCGGGCGTGTGAAAGACTTCGCGAACTCCCGTGGCTATCTGGACATTTTTGGAGGATACCAATATTGGCATACGGAGTATCAGGCGGTTGGGTTGGAGAGAGTGGTGTGCGATCCAGCCGTATTCCCTATCACTACGTGTAACGATCCACTTCCTTCTTCGGGAGAGACTGTGATTACAAACAGGGCAAATTGGCATTCGATTCGAGTCGGGGCTTCCACTGAATATCGATTCACTCGACGCCTAAGCTTGCTTGGAACTGCGGCTCTTATTCCACTGAGCATCATCGAGAACAAGGACATCCATCACCTGAGAAGCGATCTACAGCAGAACCCCAGCATCTCCATGCTGGGATTTGGCATTGGAGCGAATGCTGACGTAGGTGCCAGGTTCATGTTTACCAAAAATATTGGACTGAATGTCGGTTACCGTGTCTGGTGGAACCACGCAGTTGACGGGACTGTGACGTTTCGTGGCACGAGCGGTTCTTCCGAGTATCCGCTGACTCAGTTTGATTCTCTCCGCCATGGCCTGACGGCCGGCCTACACTTTACGTTTTAGCAGGATGCAGAAGAAGCCCGCCAATGCGAAGAAGGCTGAGTCTTAGGTTGAGATAAAGAAAGTCTGATTATCACTCAGCCTTAACCTCAACCTCAGCCTCAGCCTTCATGATGTGGATCTAGTTTACCGGCGGCGTCCTGACGGCAGCGTTTCGTCTTCATATTGGGCGAAGAGCCGTTTGGCTTCCGGATGGAGATGGCTTGGATGGCCGTGGGGAATACCGACGGTGCGGAAGAGCGGGGTGAGCTTGCCGTTCGGATGTAAATAGCCGGCGCGAAGTGGGACTGTGCGCGTGCTGTGGCGGACTAAGTGGCAGGGGGTCGGTCTGATCGAGGTGATCCACTCGGCTATGTCATGAGGGTTACCGATCGAGGCTGAGAGTAAGAGCATTCGAGCTTGGCTCGGACAGAAGATGATCGTTTCTTCCCAGACGACGCCCCGCTCCGGATCCGCGATATATTGCGACTCGTCCAAAATAACCAGGCCTAACGTATCCAACCGTATATCGATCTCGCCGCCTCCTGCATCGTAGAGCAGATTCCGCAAGATTTCCGTCGTCATAATCAGGAGGGGCGCTTGTCCATTGTCGCGCCGATCGCCGGTCAGAATGCCGACCTGGTCTGGACCGAAAATTTTCGAAAACTCCGTATACTTGGTGTTCGAGAGAGCCTTGAGAGGCGATGTATAGATGACAGTCCGATTCTCTGAGATCGCGCGGCGAGCCGCTTCGATTGCGACATAGGTCTTTCCGCTTCCCGTCGGAACGCTCACGACTACGTCACCGTCTCTCAGTTTGGCGATGGCGTCTTCTTGCCAGGCATCTGGGACAAAGGTCTTTGACGGCGGCACTCCCAGTCCTTCCAACCAGCTGGAGAGAGTAACGCCTGGCTCATGGGATTCCGGCTCAACCGGCCTGTGCGTGGTGCGACGCTGCGGCGCCGTGGACTTCGGTTTTCGCGTGGCGGGGGCTTGAGGAGGGGGGGACGCAGGGCGAACCTGTTTCTCACCGATCAAAGTCATCAAATCGGACTCAAATCCCGCGCGGTTCTCAGCGGAGTGGCGCAGCAAGACTTCGATCAAGCGGCGTTTACCTGCGCGAAAATGCCGTTGAACACGCCCGCGAGCAAGCCGGTGCAAGAGCGCGATCGGTTGTTGAGCCAGCAATTGTTCGAGTTCTTCAGTAGTCATGGTTTGAAGGGGTACAGCGGGGTAACGGGACAACGGGATAACGGGGTAGCGGGGTAATGGTATAAGAAAAGAGCAGCACTTACCCCTCCATCCCTATACCCCCGTAACCCGTTACCCCTGTATACCCATACCCCTCTCTTCATGGCAATTCCTCCAGCACGCCTCGGCGCAGAGCGGCGATAGCACGTGACGCAGTGTCTGCCAATCCTGGGTGCGTCGCTTTGAGCGTGTGCAGTTGTGATAGGAACTCGAGGGTTCGTGCTAAGAGGCGATAGATATCCCCTTCAGCCATAGTGGTGCTTTTGCAGAGGCCAATCCACGTAAGCGTAGGGTCGCCGATCCACCGTTCCGTCACGGCGGCAATATCGGCCCGCAAGAGCGGGGGATCTTCATGCGGTGAGAGCGAAACAGCCAGTTTGCGGACTTGTCCGAGCAGTGAAGCGAGCCCGGAACTGACGCGTGGAAAGGCGCCTGGGCGATCATCGTCGTGCGCGATGCTGGACATCACGGCGGCCAGCATCGCGGGGTCGGCTCCGTTGAATGCATCGGCCCTGAGCAATTCCGTGATGAGCAGCGAGTGGTCGATGCGGATGAGTCTGGCCCATTCGCCGTCCTCGGTCAGATGGGCTGTCGGCGTGAGATAGCCAAATTGTTGGAGAACGTCGATCTTTTCCTGAAAACGGTGCCAGAGACTTGTGCGTAGCGCCTGGATCGATTTGACGTGTCGATGCTGTTCCTGCCGAAGTTTGGAGGCGAGGGGATAGTCTCTCTGGCAGGCGGACCGCGAAGGACAGGTCGGACAGGAAAAGTCGCCTAGAGTTTGCACGATGGCGTCCGGAATCGGTTCATTATCCTTCGGAATCAGGATGGGAAGTTCCGGCAGCCTGCCAGGCAACTCTTCCAGGTGATGGAGTAACTCTTCCACGCTTTCAGGTGTGCACCAGGGATAGACCGGCGCATCCACGCAGTCGAGGATACGGTCGGACACTTCAGTCACTGTAGAGGCGGGAGATTCGGTAATACCTCCGCCTTCACGTAGCGCCGTGATCATCGGGCTCTTCTGTCCTTTACTCCGATATTGTCGCAGGACCACGCCCCGTCCACGGGCGAAGCCTACCACGCGACCGGGGGTGAGAAAATGAAAACGTGCGGCGACTTCCGGTGGCTCATGTCTTCTGATCGGGGCACGGTGCGTTTTTTGCCGGCGCACCTGATCGAAGGTCTGCCATTCTGAAATCCAGTCTGTGCAGACGCGTGGTCCGAACGGTTCCATTTGAGCGTCCAGATCATCCAGCTTGCGAGCCAAGACCTCGGCGCGTTGGTTGAGCTGAAACTGTGCAAAGCTTTTGGCGAGAATCGGTTGGATTTGATCCAGAGGATGCGCTTTTAACAGGTTCAGAACCATTGGATAGCTGATGACGAATTGGCTGTTGATCGCTTCAGGATGCCCGGTGAAGCCTTTGGTCAGCACGTTCAGATCGATGTAGGGCGAGGGGGTGACGATGGCGAAGCCTACCAAGTCTTTTCCTCGGCGCCCAGCACGGCCGGCTATCTGCTGCACCTCGCCGATCGTCAAGTCCATGAAGTCGCGCGACTTGCGAATGCTGGATTGCGTGATAATGACAGTTCGTGCAGGGAAATCGACTCCGGCGGCGAGTGTGGTCGTGGCGAAGACGGCGTCGAGGCAGCCATGACGCATCAATTCCTCAACGGCGATTTTCCACGAGGGCAGATGGCCTGCATGATGGGCGGCCACGCCGATGCGCTGGACGGTCGGAATGAGCGGGTGTTCCGCGATGCTGGGATATTGTGCGATCACCTTTTCCAGTACGGCGGCAATCGCCGCTTGGCGAGGCGGTGGGAGGAGGATATGGCTATGATCGAACGCCTGCATGGCTTCATCGCACGCACGGCGTGACGTAAGGAACACGATGGCAGGGGTCAAGTGCTTGTCGCGAAGCGCGACGATCAGATCAACCGGATGAATCGAGGGAGGCATGCAGTTTCGTTCCCTTTGCAATCACGACTAAACCGGATTCGGTGACGGTAAATCGCTGAGCGTCGGCCTCTCGGTTATATCCGATTTCTGAGTTGGGTGGGATGATGACATCCTTGTCGATAATGGCCCGTCTGATTCGACTCTGTGCCCCGATGACGACGTTTTCCATGACGATTGATTCACGCACCTCTGCATGGTCTTGCACGCGAACGTTCGGCGATAGCACGGAGTTTTGTACCCGGCCGCCGGAGACAATACAGCCGCCGCAAACGATGGAATCCAGAGCCACGCCCATTCTGCCGCCTTGATAATCTTGCGAAAAAACGAACTTGGCCGGAGGAAATTGCCCTTGATAGGTACGAATCGTCCAGTGCTGGTCGTAGAGATTGAAGAGGGGATCCACCGCGACGAGGTCCATGTTCGCCTCCCAGTAGGCGTCCAATGTTCCGATGTCCCGCCAGTACTTCACGTTCTTCTTGTTCGCATCGACAAATTTGTAGGCGTAGACACGTCGATCGCGAATCATGTTCGGAATAATATTTTTCCCGAAGTCGTGACTTCCGCTCTCTTGGGCGTCGGCAATCAAGTATTCGCGGAGAATTTGGGTGCGAAACATGTAGATGCCCATCGAGGCAAAGGCATGGGTTGGATCGCCGGGGATCGCCGGCGGCTGCGCCGGTTTCTCGATGAAGTCCGTAATCCGGAAATCCTCATCCACGCCGATCACGCCGAATCGATGGGCTTCTTCGATCGGAATATCGATCGCCCCGACCACGGCATCGGCGCCTTTGGCAATCAACCAATGAAAGATCTCCGCATAGTTCATCTTGTAGATATGGTCGCCGGCAAGGATGAGCACATAGTCCGGTTGTTCGCTGTCGAGCAGAAACAGGTTTTGATAGACCGCGTCGGCAGTGCCTTGGTACCATTCTTCACTGATCCGCTGCTGGGGTGGAATCGAGGCGATGAATTCGCCGAGTTCGGCGTTGAAGACGTTCCAGCCCGTGCGGATGTGACGGTCGAGCGAGTGGGATTTGTACTGGATGAGGACGGCGACTTTTCGAAGTCCGGAGTTAAGACAATTGCTGAGTGTGAAATCGATAATACGGTATTTCCCACCAAAAGGGACCGCCGGCTTCGCCCGGTGTTCGGTGAGGGGTTGGAGACGTTCGCCTTTCCCGCCGGCCAACACCATGGTGAAGATGTTTTGCATTGCGTCGAATTGTAGCAGGACGTTGAGGAAATAGAAAGAAAGCAGACTCGTTGACATCCCAAGAATCTCGGATGATACTAGGCAGGTCAGTCTAGGAGTATTCGTGAGTGTTTGAGCAAAGGAGCGAGTATGAAGCGAGATGTACTGGTCACGTCGCTGCTGAAACAGAAGGCGGTTCAGAAGCCGGCCGTGGACCGGAGTAAAGATGCGCTCTGGCGGCTAGAGCATCTTGAAAGCCAAATGGCGACGTTGTCAGAGTTGGTCCGTGAGCATGCGGAGGATGTCGATCGATTGGTCCGTATTGTGGCCGAAGATCGCGACGTCATTCGGCGACAGTTATTGCGCAAGCACCAAGCACAAG
Organism: uncultured Nitrospira sp.; assembly: GCA_964530675.1. Classification (GTDB taxonomy): domain Bacteria; phylum Nitrospirota; class Nitrospiria; order Nitrospirales; family Nitrospiraceae; genus Palsa-1315. Next base: position 14,299 of record CAZGYZ010000024.1, read on the forward strand.
TCCGGGTTCGCAAGCATCTTCGTAACTCCAATTCCAAGGTAGGCCTCGATTCCTAAGTCTGGTGATCGCCTGCCGTCGTTTTCTTCTCGCGAGCCCACCCGCTACGTAGGCCATCCGTGAAATCTGGGCGAGACAAGAAAAAATGTGCGCGATAGACATGATACGAAGTTCTGAGTGCAGGGTTTGAAGTTCGAACACCTCAGTCCTCAGCCTTGAGGCCGCCGCTGTTGTACGAATTCGTTTATTCTCCTTCGCCGAATACCCCGTAGCTTGCTACGGGGATGAAGGCGAGGGGAACCCTCCGTAGCCTTGGCAAAGGAGGGTAGTGGCTTCGGAGAATTTCGCAAGATACCCCGCAGCTTGCTGCGGGGAGCTTCATTTGAGCGATACGAATCCTAGCAAAGGGGGAGAAAGGTGATGACTGTGCAGCAACGACATTCATATTCCTTGGGATTTGTCCTTTTGATTGTGTCGGTAGGGATGGCTCAGACCCTGTGGGCTAAACCTTGGAGCCTGCCCATAGGACTGGATCCGGTAGATAAAGAATGGGGCATTCCGGTTCAGGTGCCCTACGAGGCGCCTTCAAAGGGACAGGATCTGCCGGCTGAGTCTGTCCCTCAGAATACGAAACCGTTGACGGCCGTCGAAGTCCAGCGGGCGGAAGCGCTCTTGCCATTGCTGGAAGGCGCGCAAGAGTTTTGGGCAATGGGAGAATTCGTGCATCTCGGCGAGCCTTCCGTCCCGGTGCTGGTCAAAGGCTTGACCATGCCGGGGCCGCGTATTCGCTACAACACCATTGAAACGATTTCGATGTTGAAGGCAGCCTCGGCGGTGCCGTCCCTCGTCGCAGCAGCCAAGGAACCAAACGAGATCCCGCGGGTGCGTGAACATGCCTTGCGAGTGGCTGTTAGATTGGACGGAGCCAAAGCTGTGGATGCAATTGAGGTGATGGCGAAAGATCAGAATTCGTCGATTCGGAAGGCGGCTGCGTTCGAGGCTCGGTATGTCAGAGAGAAAATTGTGATACCGATTTTGATCGGGATGATTGCCGATGCTGAACGTTTTGTCTCACTCTCAGCGGTGCAGTCACTCTGGATTCTGACCCGACATGAAACGGAGTTTCACGATTGGGATACGTCGACCAGCCAAGACCGTCAGGAGTGGACGGTCGAGTGGTCGGAATGGTGGAATGGCCAGAAGCATAGCTTCGAACTGTCGGATCCGAAACGGCCCGCGCGGACCCACTAAGAGCGCGCGAAGCGCGGGAGATGCGAGAGACGCGCGACGTAGACAGATTGAACTTTCCTCTCGTTTGCCCATCTCGCTAGTCCCGCACGTCCCGCCAGTCTCGCGAGGCCATGCCTTGCGAGGGTGAAAAATCCTGTGTTATATTTCTGGGGTT
>CAZGYZ010000025.1:0-5046 GCA_964530675.1 uncultured Nitrospira sp.
AGTCTGAACCCCTTCGGTCTGAATCCCTGCCCGGACCTTCAGCCTGAACCCCTTCGGCCTTAATCCCTTCCTCCTTCAGCCTATCTACCTAGACGCCGGAGCGCCTGATTCACTCGATTTCGTTGACGGAAACAGGAGGTTCTGCCATCCTGGCACAAACCACTGGGGAGGCATCATGGCGCAGAAAAAAGAGCATGCACGAAAAATTGCCGTTGTTGGACTCGGTTATGTGGGCCTTCCTATTGCTGTCGCATTCGGGAAGCAGCAGCACGTGATCGGATTCGATATCAACAAGGCCAAGATTGCGGAGTTGCAGAAGGGTCTTGACCGTACAGGTGAAGTGTCTGCCGCGGACTTGAAAGCGACTGACATTCAATATACCTATCAGCCCAGCGATCTCAAGGCGGCGGATTTCATCATCGTGGCCGTACCGACGCCGATCAATGAAGCCCTTCAGCCTGATTTGACGGCGCTTCGCAAGTCCTCCGAGCTGATCGGGGCCAATCTGGCGCCTGGGTCGATCGTGGTCTTCGAATCGACGGTCTATCCTGGAGCCACTGAGGAAGTGTGCCAGCCGATTCTCGAACAGGCCTCCGGGATGAAGTGTGGAGTGGACTTTAAGCTCGGCTATTCTCCTGAGCGAATCAACCCAGGGGATAAGGAACATCGGCTGGAAACCATCATCAAGGTGGTGTCAGCCCAGGACGACGCATCGCTGGAGATCGTCGCCAAGACCTACGAACTCGTGGTCAAGGCGGGGATCCATCGGGCTTCCAGTATCAAGGTGGCGGAGGCGGCGAAGGTGATTGAAAATACGCAGCGGGATCTGAACATCGCGCTGATGAACGAGTTGGCGCTCATCTTTCATCGTCTCGGGATCGATACTAAGTCGGTCCTGGAGGCTGCCGGAACCAAGTGGAACTTTCTCAAGTTTTCTCCGGGATTGGTGGGCGGCCATTGTATCGGGGTCGACCCCTACTACCTAACGAGCAAAGCCGAATCGGTGGGCTACCACCCTCAGGTGATTCTCGCAGGCCGGCGCATCAACAATGGCATGGGAAAGTTTGTGGCGGAGCAGACGATGAAGCGGTTGAGTGAGCTGGCTCGACCGGTCAAGGAGCTCAAGGTGGCCGTCCTGGGGCTCACCTTTAAAGAGAACGTGCCGGATTTGCGCAACAGCAGGGTGCCGGACATTATTCGCGAATTGCGCGAGTATGGAGTGCAAGTTCTGGTGCATGATCCGATCGCGCAAACAGAAGAGGCGTTCGAAGAATACGGCATCCATTTAAGCCAGTGGGACGATCTCAAAGATATCGACGGAATGATTGTGGCCGTCGCGCATCGTAAGTATGTGGATATGGGGTTGCAGAAGTTGCTTAAGCCGCTCCGCAGCCAGCAGGAGGGGGTGGTGATCGATGTGAAATGCCTACTTGATCCTGAAAAATTGCCAAAGACGCTAAAATACTGGCGGTTGTAGCAGCCTCTGCCCAGGGATTCAGGCTGAAAACGGTAGGCTGAAGGCTGAAGGGATTCAGGCTGAAGGTTGAAATGTTCGGAACATCAAACTCTGACCTCTGACCTTCGGCCTTAACCCCTTCATCCTGTGCCGTCAGCCTGAATCCCTTCAGCCTACCGATTTCAGCCTGAACCCCTTCAGCCTACTTACCTGTTTCGTTCGTCACGTCGCCCCCTCGAAAGGATCTCTTCCCCCCTTAAGCGTCATATACAGTTTCCCTACAAAATACTAATGTCTGTCGTGCGTGATGGGGTTCAGGTGTATCAGGCTCCCGCGATCGGACAAGTGATTATGGTCTATGTGCCGGCGCCCATCACCGTTGCATAAACTTCGACACTTTCGGAAGCGCGGTGGGCCAGGACGTTGCGTTTGGCTGGAACGACGGCGCGGGTGAGTACTTAGCCAACCGCAAGTCATGTTCTAAGCCAAAGATTGGAATGTGAGTTATGAGGGAAACAACCGGCACTCTGTATGCGGAAGAGTGTTCTAAGTTGGCTTACTACATGAGGGCAGCCATGAGCATGATGATACGTACGTGTTCAATCCTAGGCATAGTCTGCTTGACAGCGACAACGGTGTTGGCAGAACCGGCGCCGTCCGTCATGAACCTGTCCCATGAGGCTTCACAGGAGAAGCCATCGTTGATCGTGACGACGGACTACATCATTGGACCGGAAGATGTGCTGGATATCACCGTGTGGAAAAGCCCGGATCTGTCCAAGACGGTGCAAGTTCGTCCTGACGGCAGGATTTCCTTGCCGCTGATCGGAGATGTGGATGCAGTCGGCCAAACCAGCGCGCAGCTGACAGAGCGAATTTCTACTCGGTTGAAGTCCTACGTGGAAAGTCCCGCTGTGTCGATTGTGGTGAAAGAGGTCAATAGCTATGCCATTTTCGTATTGGGAGAAGTCGTTAGGCCTGGCCGCTATCCGTTGAAGAGTAAGACGACGTTGCTTCAGGCTGTGACGCTGGCCGGCGGGTTTACGCCGGTGGCATCCAGAAATAAGATTGTCATTTTTCGTTTTCCCAAGGAGGGAGACTCCTTGGTGAAGATCAAGGCAAGTTTCGATGACATTGTCTTGCGGGATGGGATCAATCAGAACATCGAGCTGAAGCCTGGCGATACCATCGTCGTGCCGTCCGAGTCGATGGTGGTCATGCCAAGCCGGTAGCGTGACGTGGTGCTAGTTCAACTCAACCAAGAAAGGCCACGACGATCGATGTCTCTCAGATCGTTGTGCAAAGGGGGAATGTGATGCGCGTCCTAACGAGTTGGTTCCTTATTGCAGTCTTGGTGGCTGGCGCGACTGGCTGTGTCGGAGACCAGGTCAACTACAAGGTCGATATGGTTGCGCCCAGCGAGTTTCTCTTAGGCCCGGAGGACGTGTTGAATGTGACCATCTGGAAAAACCAGGATCTTTCCCGTGAAGTGGTGGTTCGTCCGGATGGAATGATCTCGATGCCGTTGGTGGGAGATATTCAGGCTACCGGGCTCACAGCCAATTTGTTGGCGAAGCGTATCGCCGAACGGCTGACGGAATATCTGGCCTCGCCGATCGTGTTCGTTCAGGTGAAGGACGTCAATAGTTATTTCATCTATGTCATGGGCGAGGTGGCCAAGCCGGGCAAGTATTCACTGAAATCCTACGCCAACGTCATGCAGGGGATCTCTCTTGCCGGAGGGTTCACGCCCTATGCCAAGAAGAACAAGATCAAGGTGCTGCGCGTATCGGCAGACGGTTCAAGCGGCAAACATCAGGTGGAAATTCCCGTGCAGTATGACGAGATTCTCAAGGGGAACGCCGTCCCGGGCAATTTCTTTCTTCGGATCGGCGACGTGATTGTGGTGCCGTAATTGCGTAACGCATTACGGTGTGCCTGGGCGTTGGGCGGCATGGTTGCGGTCCTCGTGGGGCTGGGCTCCGGGGCCCAGGCGCAACAGATGGGGGCGGGCGCCGCGGGGATCGGGGCGGGCACGATTCCGGGCACGCCCTTCGGTGGCGCCGTCGATCCCAGCATGGTCCAAGTCCGCGAGGGCTTCCAGGTGATTCCCTCGATCTCCGTCGGACAGCGCTACGATAGCAACGTGTTCTTTGTGCCCAAACGCCAGGGGCTCGATCGGGAGGATTTTGTGACCACTGCCGTGCCGCAAGTCCGCGGCTACTATGTCGGGAATTGGTTCGATGTCAACGCGACGGCGGGCGCGATCGGCGAGTACTACGCCAAGCACCCGAACCTCAATTATGTGGGCGCCAATACCGGCCTCGTGCTGAACCTGAGCAAACTGCTGGATCGCTGGTGGCAAGGGGCGACCTTGACGGCCTCGGATACGTACGTCTATTCCCCGCAAGCCCCGGCGTTTGTCGTGGGGAACCTGGCCGGGACTAGTGCGACACCCTTCGCGACCGGCTTTCAAGTGGGGCGCGCCAACGTGAGCCGGAATATTCTGCGCACCGATCTCGCCGTGCCCCTCACCCAGACGGTCAGCCTGCTGGGGAGCTATGCGACCGGGTTCATCCGCTATGGCACCTCGGACGTGCAGCAAGCCGGGATCTTGATCAATAGCACGTACCAGACCTATATGGGCGGGCTCTCGCTGAAGGCGTCGCCGCAGGATCTGCTCACGGTGCAGGTGGTCAATACGGACTATACCTTTAGCGCGCAAGCGGCCGGCTCCTTTACCACGCGGGGTGGGATCGTGGGGTGGGACCATACGCTCACGCCCTTTCTGACCCTGCAAGCCCAGGCCGGGGCGACCGTGCTGCAGCGAGACTTGAGGGGCACGAGCACCGCGTCCCTCCTCGCCCCCATTGGGCATCTGGCTCTGCTCTGGAAGGATCGGACGACCGCCCTGACCCTGGCCTACGATCTCGGGGTCAGCCCGTCGTTTCAATTTCAGGCGCAAGCGCTCCGGACGCACGTGGTCTCGGTCACGCTGACGCAACAGACCGCGATACCGGAACTGCTCGCGGTCGCCAGTGTCAACTATGGCCGCGGGGATCAGTTCGGGTCCTCGTCCGGGACCGGCCTCTCCTATGCGTCGGTCATGGGGACCGGCGGCGTGGTGTATAAGTTCTCGCCCGAGACCTTTCTCGGCCTGCACTACAGCTACTCGAATGTGGACAACCAGTTCAACGGCAACACGTTTGCCTTCGATCGGCATGTGGCGCAACTCAGTCTCACCCAGGCGTTCTACTAACTCGGAGCAGTTCACGGACTATCAACACGGTGAAAATTATGACTATGCAAGCCGTTACTCCTCAGGATCTTGTGAAGATCGTGCTCCAGCGAAAATGGTGGATCCTTGCCAGTCTCGTCATCTGTGTGACGGTGGCCAGCGTGGCATGGACTTTTTCCCCAAAGAAGTTCAAGTCGACGGTCGTGGTGACGATTGACAGTCCGAGAATTGCCAAGGAATACGTCAAAGGGTTATCGCAAGCCCAGGAGGGAAGGTACAACGATGATCCGGTGGCCATCGTGATACAGCAAGTCTCACTTGGCCTGACGAACAAATCCATTCTCATGCCGGT
>CAZGYZ010000025.1:5146-10626 GCA_964530675.1 uncultured Nitrospira sp.
GAACGTGCGATTTCCGACTTCAAGAGAGCGTATATGGGAGAGCTGCCGCAACAGATGGATGCCAGTCTTCGTACCCTCGACCGATTACAGACGGATCTCACGAATTCGACCGAATCGTTGAACAAGATGAGTGATCGACTGACCGCGCTGGAAAAGTCGATCAGGGAATTTTCCGATAATGCTCAGGCTGGAATGATTCCGCTCGATCGGGACAGAAGAATGATAGACGCCAGGCCGATCGATCCTCGAATCGTCAAACATCGAGAGCTGAAACAAAAGTTGCAAGAACTCTTGGGAACATACAAGGAGAGCTATCCGGACGTTGTGCAGACAAGACAAGAGATTCGTCAGCTGGAGTCCACGCTGCAGCTCGATGGAATTCAGCCCGGTGTGACTGAGCCGTCAGCGGGGAAGGCCGATGACAATGGTGGAGTCGTCCGTAAGCAGACCGATCCGTACTTGCGCGAGTTGATGCACGAGCGCAGTGAAACGAAGAGGGAGATCGCTGCGCTCAAGGATAGACAAGCCAATGATATTCGGCAGATCCAGGAAATAGAGGGTCGAGTCGAGCGTATGCCCGGGAGGGAGCAGCGATTGGCGGTGTTGCTCAGAGACCATGAGAACATGCAGAAGGCCTATCAATCCCTTCTCGATAAACGGACGAATGCCAAAATTATGGCGAATTACGAGAACCAACAGTTTGGTGAGCAATATCGAATTATCGAGGCAGCCAATTTTCCCGTCTGGCCGGAGCCTCCCAATCAAATCCATTTCCTGCTAGGCGGTCTTCTGGTTGGTTGTCTCGCTGGATTTGGATCGGCCATTGGGGCTGAGTTCATGAAAACCGGGTTCCGGAGGCCGGAAGATGTCGAAAAGTATCTCGGGTTGCCGGTCATCGCGTCTATTCCCACATTTGCAAGTGTGACAAGCGGGATCGCCATAGGGCAGTCACTTGCCGCATTGACAGGTCCAAACATGCCGGCAAAATTGTCCGAGGGCGTGGCCCCCTATCGTGGCGACAGGAAGAAGGGCGTCGGTGGGACGTCTGGAGACAAAAGATACATTGGCTCTGCACAGAATTTGCCCGCGAAATTCCACTTGATTGCCAAGTGGGTGCCGGCTTCGCTGATAGCTGAACAATATCGTGTCGGGTCGACACGTCTGGTCATCATGACCTCCGAGAAGAGAAATGTGGTCACGTTGGTGACCAGTAGCGTGATGGGCGAAGGTAAAACAACGACGGCGGTAAATCTCGCGTATATCCTCGCCCACGATTTGAACAAGTCTACCTTGCTGATCGATTGCGACTTTAAACGCCCAATGGTGCACGACTATATGGGAGTTCCCGCGGGGCCTGGGATAGGGGATGTGCTGCATGGGGGTGCGATTCTTGAGAACTGTCTGCATCAGTGCGACGGTGTGCCGCTATGGATTTTGCCCACCGGATCTCCCGCGGTTCGCCCGTCCGGCCTCTCGGGCATTCAGTATGTAAAGAACATCTTGCCGGCGCTTAGGGCGCGCTATGACCATGTGATTTTGGATGCGCCTCCGGTTCTTCCTCTGGCCGACGTGAACGCGCTCAGCGGCTTGGCTGACATGACAGTCTTCGTCGTTCGTGCGGGTAGGACAAGTCAGGACATCGTGAAAAAGGCGTTGGGCACGCTTGGCGAGACTACTGATGCTGCGGGCATTGTCTTGACGCAGGTGGAAATGGAGTATGCGCCGTATCTTATGTACACAGCCGCTTATACAAATGAAGATATCCGAAGTCACGCATAAGAGAATTCAGGAAGAGCCCGTGCTTCTGTCCAGCTTTTCCCCTGATCGCGCGCATGCGTCATGGCGCGCGCCAGGTTTCAAGAAGCGTCTTCTCATTCTTGGGACGGGGCAGTTGGCCGTTGACTTGAGCCAGGTCATCCGGTCGAAACCCTGGTTGATGTTTGAGATCGTCGGACTTCTGGACGAGGTGGATGGGCGAATAGGGGAACAGCTTGTCGAGCCACGCATTATCGGGACGTATGACCAATTGGGCCAGATGGTCCAGCAGTATCATGTGGATACCATTGTCGTGTGTCTGGCGGAACATCGTATGTTTCTGCCGGTTCAGGCGCTGTTGGACTTTAAGACGATGGGGGTGAACATTCTTGACGGCCACCATCTGTTCGAAACGGCATCGGGGCGTCTCTTGATCGATACGCTTCGTCCGAGCACATTAATTTTCTCAACTGGGTTTCGCCGCGGGTTGATATCGCTGGTGTGCAAGAGATTTCTCGATGTGGTGGTGTCTGCCCTGGGGTTGGTGGCGTTGACTCCTCTCTTTCTCCTCATTGCAGCACTCATACGAGTGGACTCGCCGGGCCCGATATTGTTCCGCCAGCTCCGTGTCGGGTTACGGGGTCAGCCGTTCCTGATCTGGAAGTTTCGTTCGATGCAGCACAATGCCGAGAAGTCTGGACCTCAATGGGCTCAAGCCAACGACCCACGCATTTCTCGCGTCGGATGGTGGTTACGAAAGACTCGCCTCGATGAGCTCCCACAGCTAGTGAATGTGTTCCGAGGGGAGATGAGCCTTGTTGGGCCGCGTCCGGAACGGCCGGAATTTGTGCAGAGTTTGCGGTCGACTATTCCCTATTACGATATTCGGCACACGGTGCGCCCCGGCATAACCGGGTGGGCCCAAGTCAGGTTTCGCTACGGGGCCTCTGCAGAGGACGCGCACACGAAGCTTCAATACGACCTGTTTTATGTGAAGCGGTTTTCTCTAGCGTTGGATTTTCAAATTCTGCTGGAGACCATTCACGTCGTCATACTTGGCAAGGGGGCGCATTAAAATAGCAGATCGGGTGTCTTGATTCTCCTTCGCCGAATACCCCGTAGCTTCCAGCCTTCGCAGCCGAAGCGGTTGCTTCGGCGGAGTAGGCCGCTACGGGGATGAAGGCGGGGAGAACCCTCCGTAGCCTTGGCGAAGGAGGGTAGTGGCTTCGGAGAATTTCGCAAGATACCCCGCAGCTTGCTGCGGGGAGCTTCATTCAGACCCATTTCACGGATCTTCTCCGAGCTGCGTATCGTGCGCGAGGAGCGAGGTCAAGAGGGCGTTAGAGTGTGTCAATGGTTCACACATTTGAATCCATGCTGCTCATCATTATCTACAGTTCCCTCGCAGTTGTCGTGTATGCCTACCTGGGCTACCCGCTGCTATTGTCCCTCTGGGCATGCCTAAAGGGGAAGACCGTTCTCAAGAGCACGAAAGAGATCGTTCCATCCGTGACGGTCGTCATCGCGGCCTGGAACGAAGAATCCCGTATCCAAGCCCGCGTCAGGAATTTGCTGGAGCAGGACTATCCTCAATCGAATCTCGATGTGCTCGTGGTGTCGGACGGGTCAACCGATGGTACTGCTTCCGGAGTACGCTCAATGGGTTCGGATCGAGTCACCGTCCTCTCACTTGATGAGAGGACGGGGAAGGCCGTTGCGATCAATCACGGCGTGGCTGCTGCACGTGGGGAGATTATTGTTTTTGCAGATGCACGGCAGCGATTCTCTTCTACGACCGTGCGTGAGCTGGTAGGGAACTTTGCTGACCCCTCTGTCGGGGCGGTGACCGGTGAATTGATCCTGGAAGACATTGGTCAACATGCAGGACAGTCACACGCGGCCGGGATGTACTGGAAGATTGAGAAATGGATCAGGCGAAACGAAGGGGCGATCGATTCTGTCGCCGGGGTAACCGGCGCGGTGTATGCAATCCGGAGGCGTCTCTATCCCATTCTTCCCCCCAATACCGTATTGGACGACCTTCTTGTCCCCATGCGGATTGCAATGAACGGTTATCGCGTCGTGTTTGAGCCCGGCGCCCTCGCATTCGATTCAGTGGCGGGGGACTATCGCATTGAGTTCGCGAGAAAGGTGCGGACTCTTGCGGGAAACTATCAAGCCATGAGTCTCTACCCCGGGCTGCTGCTCCCTTGGAAGAATAGGCTGTTCTTCCAGTTCTGGTCGCATAAAGTGACTCGCTTGATGGCGCCATTCTGTCTCGTGCTGTTGTTTGTTGCGAACCTGTTGGTTAGCCCCGGCTGGCTGGAGATGCTGCTGATGCTTCAACTTGTGAGTTATGCAGTGGCAGGGGCCGGATGGGGATTAAGAATGTTCGGAGTCAGGGAGTCGTGGACATCTCCGGCATTCACGTTCTGCCTGCTTAACTATGCAGCTCTTGTGGGGGCGTTTAAATTTTTTAGTTCTCGTCCGATCGTATGGTCGAGAACAAGCTGAGCGATCGAAATTTCTTTATGAGCGATGTAATGGATAAGACGATAAGACGTTACTCGAGGAGCGCAATAGCCCAGACGCTGTGGTTCTTGGGATGCTATCGCCATGCAATACGGGGGATCCGCCATCCGTTTATTCTTAAGTATCACCGGATGCGGCCGGCAGGGCGAGAGGTTTTGTCGAATCAGGCCGGAGGTGAATTCTCTGCCGGAATAGGCGCACGACAGTTTGAGGCGCATCTACGTCTCATTACTCGCTGGTTTAAGCCGATTCCCATGGCTGAGATGGGTTGGGCAGTTGCGCAAAAAAAAGCATTGCCTGATAAGGCGGTTGCACTCACGTTCGACGACGGATATCGGGACAATTACGAAGTCGCATACCCATTGCTTAAGCGCTATGGGGTGCCGGCCTCGTTTTTTGTGTGCCCCGGACTCATCGATAGCCATCAGGGGTTTTGGTGGGATGAAATTTACGCGCTCGTCGAAAAGACTACGGCTAGGGAACTACACCTTGAGAAAATCCTGCAGGCTTCGGGATTGCCGTCTTATCGCAAAGATGGAGTCCTGTCTCTTATAACGGGGCATCAAAAGATTTCAGCGGGAGAAAGTCTTGTGGCCCTAGGCAAGCAGATGTCACCGCACATGCTCACGATCTTTCTTGAACAGCTCAACGAGGCGTTAGGGGTTGGCGGCGATTCCAACTTGCGAAAACAGACTCTTATGGACTGGGATGAAATCAGAGAAATGTATCGTGACGGAATGGAGATAGGTTCTCACACCATGACCCATCCTATGCTCACGCAGGTTACTGAGTCGGTAATGAGGACGGAGCTCAGTGACGCGCGCGATCGCCTATCCGAAGTGTTGGGAGCCGTTCCAGAAGGTTTTGTGTATCCGAGCGGAGCCTTCAGTGCCACCGCCAGGAACATCGTCAGGGAAGCGGGTCATATCTACGCCTGCACGAGCCAGAGTGGATTCATCGGTGAAACAGCGGATCAGTATCTGCTCCCCAGAGTCAATGTTTCAGATCGCGGGTTTGCGGCGAGCGCGCGAGACATTGTTCTCACCTATGGAAAATATGATGGCCGCAACTAAATCCGTACCCCATTCCAAGGCTTTGCAGCCCGAGAAGACTGCCGACAGGCTGTGGTCCATCCCTTTTATTGGCCTTGTCCTCTTCATCGCGTTCTACTATCTGAGCCCGGGGGATTATTT
>CAZGYZ010000025.1:10726-14981 GCA_964530675.1 uncultured Nitrospira sp.
ATGAGTCTGGCGATCCTGGCTTCTATGTCGCGGACGGGCATGGTGGGGCTTGCGTTTCTTGGAACAGCGTGGCTGCTGTCCATGGCCAGGAAATCACCCAAGAAGGCCATCATCGTCATGGTGGTGATGATGGCTCTTGTCGCCACCTCCGTAGCCATGATTCCCGCCTTGTCCGATCGATTTGGCTCGATATTTGATGAGGAGAAGGATGATCTGGGAAGCCGGGCGGCCCGGCTTGAACACATGTGGGATGGTCTCGCGATCATGGCTGAGAATCCCATTTTAGGCGTCGGGATGGGGCAGTCTCCTGGAGCGGTGTATGCGCGGCATGGAAGCAGCGGACCTCACTGGGAACAAATTCACAATGTGTTTCTTCAGGTCGGAGCCGAAGGAGGAATCATCGCCCTCGCCCTGTTCCTAGCCATGATAATTTCACAAACATTAAGACTGAGACGTGCCGAGCTGGCTTTAATGCAAGGATCGGATGCGGAGATGGTGAAATGGCCCCGGTGCATGGGAGCGTCTATTCTGACGTTTATTGTGTGCGCCAATTTTTCGCCTGTCGCGTATAACTGGTTTTTCTACATTCTGCTCGGACTTTCAGGGGCCGCTCTCAAGCTTCTGGCGCCTCAGAATGTTGTGGAAGTAGCTTCGGCCGGGTCGAACGTATCGCCTGGCCGTCTGCGCCGCCTGATCCTCCCGTCCGGCGTGGCGTTTCCCATTCGGACTTCAGGGCGGACCGGGCGTTCTCCTGCATCGGCCTCACTTGCGAGAAGCCTCAACGGGCTTCGGGCTCGAACGCCTCGCGACGGGGTTCAGGACTAATCCAGGCTAGACCATTGAAACTGTACGGACAACGACTGGAATACCAGAAGTGAAAATTTCCGATCAAGCAGCTCTTCTCTTTATCAGCAAGGCCGTATCGGCCGCACTGCTCTTTGCTGTGGGGCCCATATTGGTCCGGTATATGGACCAGGCTGAGTATGGGACATTCCTGCAAATCAACCTCATTACATCGTTTCTGGTTGCGATCATCCCATGGGGGATTCCACAAGCCATCTCGTTTTTCGTCCCTCGAATCGGAACGGCTAAACGGTTCAGTTTTGTTGTCAGGACCTTGACCACCTTGTTCGCTCTCGGCTGTTTCGGTGCGGCAATGGTATGGCTGGGGCGGGACATGCTGGGGCAGTGGATGGGCAATCCTCAACTGGTTACGCTCGCTCCCTACATCGGGGGGGTGATCGTTGTGACCATATTGGTCGACACGACCGAGACAATTTTTTATGCGTACAACCGGGCGATCGTCGTCGGGATCGTACTTCCGCTCAAAGCGATTGCCAGGTTGACGGGCGTGGTTATTCCGGTGCTGTTAGGGTGGGGTCTTGTCGGGGTATTCGAGGGGATTATCGCCGTTGGATTGGTCGAGTCTGTGTTGTTGTACGGGTACCATCTGTTGAAGCTGCGCGAAGCCGGCATGGCGTCGAACGCCGCAATCGCGCCGCTGTCCGAGCAGGTTCGTTATGCATTGCCTGTCGGTCTGACCATGCTTGTGACCATCACGGGATCCAATATGGATAAGTACGTGGTGTCGTCGCTGTTCTCGCCCGCGCAATACGCTGTGTATGCGCGAGGCGCATTCGACTTGCCCCTGGTAGGCATTCTTCCCGGCATGCTGTTCGATCTTCTGTTGCCGAAGTTTTCCGAATACCTGCATAAAGGCCAGACTCGAGAGGTCTTGAGGCTGATGAGAGAATCTATCCGAAGAACGGCTCTCGTCTTCTTCCCAGTCTGTTTGCTCAGCGTTGTGTTAGGTGATGCGTTGATCACGCTTTTGTTTACGGATGCGTATGCGGCCAGTGCGCCAATTTTCAAGGTTTTTCTGCTTGGCATGCTGTTTCAAGTGGCGAACTTCCAAATTGTATTTCGTGCGACCGGCAATAACGGACGCTATTTGAAAGTCATCGTGCTGAGGATCGTTCTCGGACTGGGATTGACGGTCGGGCTCCTCAACGTGTTCGGAGCGATCGGGGCCGCGTTTGCGGTTGTCATAACCCAGGCGACGGTCTCCCTTATTTCCTGTGTTCTCGCAGGACGGGAATTGAACGAGTCATGGCTCAAACTCGTTCCGTGGAGCGATCTTGGGAAAACGCTTGCTTTGAGCGTCTGTGTCGCGATCGTGATTCTTCCGATTACGTGGCTGGCGGTCCCCAATTGGATAATCCTACTTCTCGGGGGAGCAGCGTTTGGTCTCCTCTATGTGCTCTGCGCGTTCTATCTCAAAAGGGTTTCCGACGCGGACAGAGAGATTCTGACGCGGTGGGCAACGCTTGTCATGAGGCCGTCATGATCGCGCTTGTTATCATCGCCGTAGCGCTCTTATGCGGCCTAGCGGCTCTGCGTATTGCAAGGAGTAAAGCCTTCGATATTTGGCTACTTCCTTACATCCTGGAGGCGATCAAGCCGCGTTCTTCTGTCGTGCCTGGCCAGCAGGTCGATGTGATGTTTTGTATCGTGGATCACTTTGAGCCGAAGTATCTCAAACACGACTGGTCACAGGGAGATCCGCCGCTGATCACGACACTCACGACACGAGAGGATGAAATTGAAATCGTCGATGCCTGGGTAGAAAGGTATCCGAGGATGGCAGGGGCGCACAAAGACTTTGACGGGCTTCCTCCACGTCATACCTGGTGTTACCCGATCGAGAATTTCGACCATGACCATGTCGGAAAACTTGCGGGATTGTGCAGGCGCGGATATGGAGAACTTGAAATTCATCTTCACCATTTCAAGGATACCCCCGAACATTTAGCGCAAACCCTGGAATCGGGGAAACAGGATCTTTCTACTCATGGCGCGACCGTGTCTGCCACAGGGGCCAGCGAGGGGCGATTCGCCTTTGTTCATGGGAATTGGGCGTTGGATAACTCGGGCGGGAATTGGAACTGCGGGGTGAACAACGAGCTCGAAATTCTCAAGAAAGCCGGATGTTTTGCAGACTTTACCCTCCCGTCAGCACCCAGCCGAACCCAAACGAGGAAGATCAATTCGATCTACTACGCTCAGGACGACCCGCACAAGCCGAAATCGCATAACACCGGTGTTGATGTCGCTGTCGGAGGCGGCGAGCAAGGCACGTTGATGATCATCCAGGGACCCCTGTGTTTGGATTGGCAGAAACGGAAATTCGGCATTTTCCCGGGAATAGAAAATTCAGAGATTCATCCGAACCATCCTGTCACTCCCCACCGGGTCCGCCTCTGGCTCAAGACCGCTATTCACGTTAAAGGACAGCCGAATTGGATTTTTATCAAGCTCCACTGTCATGGGGGTGTGCGTGGAGACCTCGATGGTTTTCTTGGAGAGCCGGCGCACAAGATGCATGAGTCTCTGACCTCGGAGATACAAGACAATCCGAACCATCGCCTGCACTATGTAACCGCGCGCGAGATGTACAACATCGTCAAGGCTGCGGAGGATGGGAAAACCGGAAATCCCCATGTGTACAGAGATTACGTCATACCGCCCTATCTGAATTCGCGCTAGTTGTGCGCCGGTAAAGTTTTGAAAGGGGTTTCGGTGGAAAGTTCAATGCGTTCTGACAAGCGGTAGGGCTCTCGCAGGCTACGGGAAAACGATGTGGGCCCGTTAGAATTTCGATGATGTGCATGTGTGGCACGATAGAAGGATCTATCGCAGGATGCTCAAAAAGGCCGTCCAGCAAGGCCGCAGCGAGTGAAGGGCCGAGGCGTACCCTCTGGGGTACGTTGAGGGTCTGAACGATGCGAGAACGATGCTGGCGGACTTTTTCAGCATCCTGCTAAAGGGGCATCTCTATGTGTGGAATAGCCGGCTTCATAGGCGACAGACTATCGAATTGTTACGAAAGTTCGGAAGTGCTGGATCGCATGTGCCGAGCCATCACCTACCGCGGCCCTGACGACCAGGGGGTCTATACCAAGCGGAATGTGGCGCTTGGGATGCGCCGCCTTGCGATCATAGACGTGGCGGGAGGCCGGCAGCCTGTTTGCAATGAGGACGGAACTGTGACGGCTGTATTCAATGGTGAGATCTACAACTTTCAAGACCTTCGAACCGATCTCGAGAGAAGAGGGCATCGATTCCAATCGCATTCCGATACGGAAGTGATTGTCCATGCCTATGAGGAATTTGGAACGGAATGTGTGAAGCATTTCCGCGGCATGTTCGCGTTCGCGATCTGGGATGACCGGTTCGGCACACTCATTTTGGCTCG
>CAZGYZ010000026.1:0-14820 GCA_964530675.1 uncultured Nitrospira sp.
TAAGAGTGGCAAGGTCAAGCGCTTTAACCAGTTCCATCTATCCGACGACATGGAACAGAAGGATCCGACCTGCAAACCGATTCTCGGCTACAGCCGCTCGCTGCTCTACCTGGTGTCGCAGTCGCTCGAACAAGGACGGTCGACGCCGATACTCGGCTTAGAGAAATATTTCAACGACAAGATTGGATCGAAGAATTTACCAAACGTCTATACCTGGGCTGCTCCCGGCAAAGAATCGAAAAGCACGACACATGGCGATTTCGATGACGACCAGGCGACGATGGCGAGCGTGATTGCGCTGATAAAGGGAACGTAACCACTCAGGGGTTTAGGCTGAAGGCCGAAGGTCGAAGTTCCGAACACTTCAGTCTGAACACCTTCAGCCTATCTACCTGAGTAGTTACAAGGGACACGCGGTCTAAGGGAGCATGACGTAACTTGGAGGGAGAGTATGGCAATGGTAAGGATACGGTGGATCGGGTCCCTTTTCATAGGGCTCTGCCTCTTGTTGCAAGGGTGCGCGGTCGGGTCTTCCGACCTGCAATATCACCTTGCTCTCGAAACGGACCCTTCTGATCAGAAGCCTGGCTGCACCCTGGTGTTGAAGTCTGTGGTGGACGAGACACTGAAGGGGAATAGTGGTCCGTTGGGAAGCAGCCCTTGGACGATTCGCAATTTCCAAATCGCGCTTGAGCGCCAGCTTCATCGAACGGTGACGGGGTTTGCCTGTTTCCCGGACAAGCCAACCCCCTTGAACAAGGGTTCGGTCAAATGGCTCGCCTCCTATGCGTACGAGGCGACGGATCCGGATCAGCAATTGCCGAGGTTTGATGAGTATCTGAACTCAAGACAGTTTGCGCAGGAACTGATACTGAAAGTGCCAGTCGTTGCGGATGAGCGGGTAGGAGAGGTCGAGGGGCTTATTAGGAACGAAGGCCCCTGTGATCGCCGGTCACAATGGTTCGGGAATCCGGAAGCTACAGAGGGGAGCGCCTGCTCAATCAAGTCCAGGCCCCTGTATAAGATCTTTTCCTACAAGAATGAGCAGGATCTCCATTCTTATGAGGATGGTTACAATAAGAATCTTCTTGCCCGGTTGATGAGCAGAACCAAAGAGGTACGAGCAGGTAAGATGCGCAACGTTCGGTTTTTCGTATTGGGATATGAAATCCCCTGGGACGAAGACAATACGTTGATTCGCTACGGGATGCGGTTCTATTTCATCGATACGCTCACGCTTGGGGCGAGCGCTTCAGATTCGAGTGTGACAACAACCGAATATCTGGGTTATGAGCTGGACTATGCCAACGAGGCCACGCCTCAGCCCTTTCTCGCGCATAGCAAGAAGAGCGGTGCGCCCGACCAAGACAAGGGGCAATACGAACGAGACATCATGGATGCAAAGACCGCCGCCCCTCCGCTTTCCAACACTCGGAGCATGCTCTATTGGACCGGCTATCCCTTTGCCGTAGCAATCGGCGTCAAGAATGCCGCCTTCGAATTGGCCAAGATACCCTTCAGTACCGTTGCCGGGTTGCTGTTTGGCCGAGACAACCCCCTCTACTACCCCGCGCAAAATATCCGAACGGCATGGAACGCGCTTGAAGTGGAGATCGGACATAAGCCCTCCTACTATTTTTTCCCAGGTCTCATCAATCTCCTCAGCGAAGTACCGTTCGTCGGGCAGGTGTTCCAGTTCAATACGAGCCCCAAGTACATGGATTGGGATCTTGCGCCCGAGCCTGGTCGTATCCGCGAAAAGATTTTTCTGTCTCGGGGGATTTACGGCGGCGATAAATGGGGGCAGGACACAGGGCTATGGGCAGCATGGACCAGAGCGGCCTACCCGGATTACGACGTGTATAGCCCTCCCTATCGCCATGGGACGATCACCGACGTTCTGTGGTCGATGTTTAATCTCTCGCATGGGCCTGGGTATAGCGAGGCCGCCTATATCATGCGTCATGCGGGGCAGGCCGATCGTCTGTACTTATCCGGCCACAGCGGCGGCGTACAGCGGAGCGCAAGCGCCTCACGAATCCTCGCAAACCATGGGTACTCCGTGCAGAAAGTGTTTGGCTTGGCCGGCCCCAATGTCGGCCAAGCCTACGTGGACCAACGTTTTCCCAACGCTTTTCATATTTTCCTGAATACCGATAGCGGCGGCGATCCAGATGTCGTCTCAAAGATTGGGGCCGTTGCCGGCACCTATGCTGAGGCGTTGGATGCCCTGACCCTCGGTCCGCCGAAATATGTCTTCGGGGGCCTCGCTGGCCTGTTTAGCGATCACGCGCAAATGTGGTTTTACGATGTGTTCGATCATCTGGGATCCCGCAACGCCACGATCTCGCAAATTCGCGGGAAGGTCTCGACTCTCCATCAAACACCGTTCAGGCAGTCCCTTGCCGAACCGATAGTGTTCGACGCGTATGTGCGGAGTGAGTTTTCCACCGCCTTCCGCCATGATCTGGAACGTCCGAGCACCGAGATGGAATTTTTAAAAACCCTCTCGAATAACTGGTTTGCGCTCGACTACTGGGTGCTGCCGGGAAAGAAAAAAGAAGGGGAGGAGATCCATGATCCTGACCACTACAAGACAGAACGAGAAGGCGCCATTCCTTGGCGAAGATTGGGGCACTAGCGGGCAGCCTGGTCGTCCTCCTGCTCGCGGAACGCGCACGATGGGAATGTGCTCGTTCGACGCGCGCATTCGAGGATCGACCAGGCTGTCCTTGGAAATAAAATAGGGGAGTAGGATGCCGCGTGCAGTGGAAGATCAATCAGCTCCCATCCCTGAAAAGATAACGAGCGAGCTTGGAAGGGTACTGCGAGACAGCTGGCATGGTCTCTGTGCTTGCAGATCTCCACGATGAAGCAGTGGCCGTTCGATGCGCGAGTAAAGGACAGTCTGGCGATTCCCTATTGAAGGAACTGCGAAGAGGTTCTGCTGCTCCATCTCTGCTTCAATTGATTGAATGGGTCTGCATGAATTAGGTGGGGCTTATTTCGAGGCGGTCTATACGGTTTTTCAGGTCAGAGAGGTCTGTTTCGAGAGTGTGGCTGTTCTGGTCGAACTGGGAAAATGAGCGTTGCGTGAAGGCTTGTATTTCTTTGAACTCGTTCTGATTTTCACCATGCGGTTCCTGTAACTGATGTTGAAGAATGGCCTGGCCTTCTGCAATTCGGCGGATGTCGCTTCTGAGCGCTTCGGATACTACGCTAAAATGACATTTGACCTCTTCCAGCTGCTCGGCGTTCATGGATCGCTTGTATAGATGGATCTATTTAAAAATGCAACGGGAATTTCAACCAGCACGACAGAAATTTTACTTGTTGAGAGGCGAGGGACAGGGTCGATGTTTGTGCGGGTTACGATCAGGCGGCTTTTTTGAGAGACTCGTGGTCTTTCGCTTGCATCTTCAGCTGCAAAATGTGCTGCTCGAGTTCGCCGATGCGTCGGCCTCGCTCGGCTAGCTGCAGCTCGACCCCTTGGGGTGTAGGTACCGGACTCTCGATCGCCTGCAATTTCGCGGTGGCCTCTCTCAGCTCATACCGTGCCTTCTCCAGCATCTGTTCTTTGAGGCGCATCATGGCGGTGACGTCGGCGAGCAGTTGTGCGTCCTTGCCGGCGGAAATGTGCCTCAACAGCCATCCGACTGCTCCGCCGATTCCTGCGGCAATGAGAAGGCATCCCAGCATTTGGTTGATGAACATGCTCATAACTGGGGCTGTCCTTTTACTTGCAGTTCGATGCGCCGATTGTGCTGGAGGGCAGCCCGATTCCCCCTCACTGTCAGCGGTCGTGAGTCGCCGTAGCCGACAGCGGTGAACTGCTTGGGCAGGCCGTGCTTGGTAAAGTAGCGCCGCACGGTATCAGCACGGTGCTGGCTGAGTTCAAGATTATACTCCGGCTCGCCGTATTTGTCCGTATGCCCACCAATCTCGATGGGTATGGGAGGGAATTGCCGTAATTGGGCAATCAGCTGGTCCAGCGTGGCAAGACTGCTGGGAGTTATCGTTGTGCTTTTTGATTCAAACTCGATGGACGAACGAGTGAGGATCTCATTCAATTTCTTCTGGAGCGAGGCGGGGGAGACCTGAATCAATGATGGAGCGGCCGGTGATGGAGTTACCGGTAGAGATGGAGCCTTCGGGATCTGGGCCAGCACCAGGGAGGGGGTCTTCGTGACGGAAACTTTCGGGGATAGAACAGCGGGGGCTGAAGCCTTCGGGGAAGGGGCAGCCACCAGTACTGGAGCCTTTGTTGCTGGAGCTTTCGGGGATGGGGCTGTGGGAGAGGGAGCCTTTCTCGACCGGCCTGCCATGATTGGACCAGACAGAATACGATCTTCCAATTCCAGCCCCGTCTGCGTTAGAGGAGCAATTGCTTGTAGTACGGTGGCCTTATCACGGTCGCTGCCGACTTGGCCGCTGACGACAATCGTGCGGCCGTCGATGATGATGGAGCCGCGTTCTTTCATTTGCCCTAAGACAGGGAGGATCTGGGCGACATGGTCGGCCCAGGCGACAGCTCCCGCTCTCGGATCTACCGCTAACTCATCAACGATATTCCCCGGTGTAGTTCCATAGAGCTCTTGGGCCTGCTGAAGGATTGCGGCCTTGCTGGTCTCATTGGGGAGTGAGCCACGCAGGATCAGCATTCCATACTCGACGCGCGCATGAAAGTTCGCAGGGATGGGAACGGCTGATGCGATTGGTTGAGGAGCGTGCCGAGGAAGGCAGAGAAAGGCAAGGATGGCAAATGCAACAATTCCAGCTGCTATAATCGCTGCACTCTTCATGGTTCACCCCTCGGACAGACAGGCATCTGCAAGCTTCAGTAAAACCTACCACATAAGTGAAAAAATGGTGGCAGGAGCCACTCTTGGGGAAATACATTTCCCTAAATCTGAATCTTAGCCAGCCTGGGATGGGAATGCCTGGTTTCTAGGGGATGGGAGAAGCCATCGCAAACTGTGAGTTCACGAGGTTCGAGACAGCGTTATCTTTAGGGGGAAGCTCCGCCTGGGTTTTTGAAAACAGTTGAGCGGCCTGGGGAATTAACATCAAGAGAAGATAGTATCGTCCGTTATTTCAACTGGTTATGAGGATGGAGCTCTGCTTGTGTCCTGATCAGAGCTGCTCGCCATACTTACGATAGTGCTCTTTTTTGGCTTCATCGATCCACTTGCCCCGCTTGATCCGGTCTGGGGCGGTGTAGAGCTTCTTTGCAATCTCGTCGATATCCTCCGGTTTCCACCGTGCGATTTGAACAAAGGTATACAACCCCATCTTATTCAGGCTTCGGGCAAAGGCGGGGCCGATACCGTGAATCTTACTCAAGTCGTCTTTCTGTGCATTCTTTGCCGCTTTCGTCTGTTCGATTTGTAGGCTCAGCTGACTCCCATTCTGACTGGTCTGGCGAGGCGCCATGGCTTCCTTATCGGCTTTGGTCTGGGCTGGGGTCTGGACTTTGGCCGGGCGCTTTCGAATACGGGCTTGCTCCTCTTGCTTTTCTTCCGCCAGTTTCACTTGGCTGGTCAGTTGTTGTTGCTTTTCGAGTTCCTGAACATGGCGCTGCAAGGCATGGATCTGTGCGTCTCGCTCATGCAGGAGTTGTTCATCGAGTCGGAGCCGGGCTTGGAGTGTGTCTTGTGTTGCGAGTTGTTTTTGTAACGTGACAATCTGCGCTTCGTGTTGCGTGAGGGCACTGGCATACTTCGTCTCCCACTCAGTCAGTGATGCCTCCTGCTGCTTCAACTGCTGTTGGGAATGTTCGAGTGTATTGATGCGCCGGTCTCGTTCAGCCAGTTGGCTGTCGAGTCGGTGCAATGCGGCTCGATGCTCGACCTCTCGATCGGAGAGTTGCACTTCCAGCCAATGGACCCGCCCTTGGGCCGGTTCGAGTTCCTTCAGGCGCGCGCGCAGCAGATCGACTTCTGAAACGCCGGTTTCCAGCTCGACGATGCGACGTTGAAGGTTATGTCGTTCTTGCTCGTTCGACGCGAGCGTTTGTTGGACAGCTTGGCTAGTGAGATGCAATTGCTGAATTTCTTCTGCCTGTGCAGCCGCGGCAACCGAGTCAGACTCGCTCGCGCGTCGGCGAGTAGAGGCGTCTTCCGTTTCCAGGACCGTCAGCTTCTGTGAGCGAAGGGACAGCTCTTCTTGAAGCGCCAGAAGGCGGTCGTTTCGTGCTGCCAGTTCCCGCTGGGTAGATTGGCTGAGCTCTTCCGATTCGATCATCTTGCTTTCGAGCAGCTGCATCGCAGCGGTTTGAACGTTCAGCTCATATCGCGCCTTTTCCAGCATCTGTTCTTTGACGCGTAGGGTGGCAGTGACGTCCGTGAACTGCTGTGTGAGTAGGCTGGCGGACAGGTTTCGCAGCAGCCACCCAACCACGACGCCGATGCCCCCCGCAATGAGAAGACAGCCGAAAATCTGGCCGATGAGCGTGATCATAGGTCACCAGTTCCTTTTATTCGCAATTCAATACGACGGTTGCGTTGCAACCCAGCCCGCGTCTGCGCCACCGACAGCGGTCGTGAGTCGCCATAGCCGACGGCGGTGAACTGATTGGTCAAGCCGTGACTGATAAAGTAGTGCCGCACGGCTTCAGCGCGGCGGCGGCTGAGTTGAAGATTATAGTCCGGCGATCCGTACTTGTCCGTATGGCCGCCTATTTCAATAGCTGTGTTAGGAGCACGACGCAAGATCGAAATCAGCTGGTCTAGTGTGGTTCGACTGCGAGGAAGCATCGTCGTGGCATTCGAGTCAAATTCGATGGATCCTTGCGTGAGGGTCTCATCTAATTTCTTCTGGAGCGTAGGGGAAGGAGCCGTGAGCTGAGCCGCGAGGATATGATCTTCCAGCTTAAGTCCTGTTTGCGTCAGAGGGGCGACGTCTTGCAGCATGGAGGCCTTGGCGCGATCGCTGTCGACTCGACCGCTGAGAACAAGCGACCGCCCATCAATGATGACGGAACCTCGTTCCATCATGCGCCCTAAGATGGGAAGGATCTTGGGGACATTATTGACCCACGCTGCGGGTCCCACGCTCGGGTCCACGGCTAACTCATCGACGACCCGGCCAGGCGTTGCTCCATACAGTTCGTGGGCTCGCTGAAGGATTGCGGTTTTGATAGCCTCACTGGGGAGTGAGCCACGGAGGGTCAGGGTTCCCTTCTCTATACGCGCATGAAAGCTGGCCGGGGTGAGGGAGCTTGAGGCTGTCGATGTTGGAAGATGGCGCGGAATACAGACCGCAGCAATAAAAGTAAGCGCGATAGCACCTGCGCCTAGAATTGCTCTCCGCATCATGAATCAACTCTCGAGCGGAAGGTAGCTGAAAGTCCTGTGACCCTACCATACTGCACGAGTTCATACCAGACAGTATTTATGAGCCAAACTCGCATAATTGCAGCGCTAACTTATATGCGTACACGTGAGATCCTCGCTTAACCTCAACCTTTACCTTAGCCTGCTTCAAGCGCGATCCGTGGGTTCTCCATTCCACTTGTAAGGTGTACCTTCATTTGCTATTCTTCGCCCGCCTCCCGAGTCACATAATATCTAGCGATCGTCTTTTAAGGAGTTTTTATGGCCGGCATTAAGCGGGCATTAATCAGCGTGTCGGACAAGACCGGTGTGGTGGAGATGGCGAAAGGGCTTGCGGCCCTGGGGGCTGAGGTTCTCTCGACCGGAGGAACGGCAAAGGCCTTGCGCGAAGCAGGAGTGAAGGTGACCGATGTGGCGGCATACACAGGTTCACCGGAAATTCTCGATGGCCGTGTCAAGACACTGCACCCCAAGATTCATGGTGGCCTACTGGGACGCCGTTCGCTCCCTGCCCATGTCGCGCAAATGGAACAGCATGGAATTGGACCCATCGACGTGGTCGTGGTCAACCTCTATCCCTTTGAGGCGACTATTGCGAAACCTCACTGTCCTTTTGAAGAAGCCATTGAAAATATCGATATCGGTGGACCGTCGATGCTCCGATCCGCAGCCAAAAACCACGAAGATGTTCTGGTAGTCGTCGATCCGACGGATTATCAGCGCGTACTCGATGCGGCGAAGACAGGGACGGCGTCACGCGAATTACGGCGCGAGTTGGCGATGAAGGTATTCCAGCATACGGCGCGCTATGACAGTCTGATTGCCGGGTATCTTGAAAAGCAGGCGCAAGGCAGCGAGGTCAAGTTTCCCCGGATATTGTCCTTGCAGTTCGAACGGGCAGAGATGCTCCGCTACGGTGAGAATCCGCATCAGCAAGGGGCATTCTATCGAGAGCTGCATTCGTCCGAGCCGTCGGTCTCCCGTGGAAAAATCCTGCACGGCAAGGCGATGTCGTACAACAATTTCCTCGATGCCAATTCGGCGCTCGAACTGGCAAAAGAATATGAAGAGATCGCTGTGGCGATTATCAAGCACAATAATCCCTGCGGTGTGGCATTGGGTGCGACGCCTCTCGAAGCCTATGTGAAAGCCCGTGAGACCGATCCTGTCTCAGCGTTCGGCGGCGTCATTGCATTCAATCGCCCTGTGGATTTGGCCGCTGCAAAAGAAATTACCGCCACATTTGTCGAAGTAGTTATTGCGCCGGGATTTGCAGACGATGCGCTCGCAGAGTTAAAACGCAAGAAGGATCTGCGTTTGCTGGATGTCGGGCCGCTCACGAAGGTGAAGCAAGAAGGTTTCGATCTCAAGAAGTTGGTGGGCGGATTGATCGTACAGGATCGGGATCTCGGTGTTTTGACCGATTTGAGAGCGCTCAACGTACCGACCATGCGGAAACCGACGGATGAGGAATATGCGGCCTGCGCCTTTGCCTGGAAGGTTTGCAAACACGTAAAGTCGAACGCGATCATCTATGCAAAGCCGGGGCAGACGGTGGGGATCGGTGCCGGCCAGATGAGTCGGGTCGATTCCGTAAAGCTTGCGGTGATGAAGGCCCAGATGCCGATTAAAGGGTGTGTGATGGCGTCGGACGCGTTCTTCCCGTTCCGGGATGGATTGGATGCGGCCATTCAAGCTGGCATCACCACGGTCATTCAGCCGGGCGGTTCGATTCGCGATGCCGAAATTATCAAAGCCGCAGATGAGCAGGGGGTGGCGATGATTATGACGGGCATGCGCCACTTCCGCCACTAATGGATGGGGATCAGTGATGTGTGATGAGTGATCAGTTGATCCAAGGCATTGAGGTCGTTTTCGTAGCGATCTCTTTCGACTCCTTTGTAATTTCCCACCCCTTACCCCTTACCCCTTACCCCTTACGAGTGGACTGAGATGAAAATTCTCGTCGTAGGCAGTGGGGGACGCGAGCACGCCATGGTGTGGAAGCTCGCGCAAAGTCCCCGTATGCCCACGCTCTACTGCGCGCCGGGCAATGCAGGGATCGAATCGCTGGCGACCTGCGTCCCGATCAAAGCCGATGACATTGTCGGACTCAAAGCGTTTGTGCAGTCTGAGAAGATTGACCTGACAGTCGTGGGACCGGAAGCCCCGCTTGCATTGGGTATAGTCGACGAGTTTCGCAAGGCGAAGCTCAAAATATTTGGACCAACGAAGGGGGCTGCGCGTATCGAAGCCAGCAAAGTCTTCTCCAAAGAGATCATGGTCAGCGCAAAGATTCTCACGGCGCAAGCGCAAAGTTTCGACCGATTGGCCTCGGCGTTGGCCTATCTCGATCAGCATGAGCTTCCTGTCGTGATAAAAGCCGACGGACTCGCACAGGGAAAGGGCGTCGTGGTCGCGAGAACGCGTGAGGAGGCAAAACAGGCCGTCCGCGATTCGATGGAACATGCGGTATTCGGTCAGGCCGGTCAGCGCGTGTTGATCGAACAGTTTTTAGACGGCGAGGAACTGACGGTCATGGCGTTCACGGATGGCCGGACGGTGGTGCCGATGCTACCGGCGCAAGATCATAAACGAGTTGGGGATGGCGATACAGGGCTCAATACCGGGGGCATGGGTGCCTATTGTCCAGCGCCGCTCGGCACCACGGCGCTGCGGGAGCAGGTCACCCGGCAGGTTCTCTATCCTGCCGTCGAAGCCTTGTCACGTATGGGTTGTCCGTTTCAGGGTGTCCTCTATGCCGGCCTTATGGTTGTGCAGGGGACGCCATTTGTTTTGGAGTTCAACGCCCGCATGGGAGACCCGGAAACACAGGTTGTACTCCCGCTCCTCAAGACCGATTTCCTGGAAGTGATCGAAGCGATAATTGAACATCGGCTCGACCAAATTACTGTTGACTGGCATAATGAAACCGCAGTGTGTGTCGTTATGGCGTCGGGAGGCTATCCTGGGGCCTATCAGACTGATCGCGTGATTCATGGATTACCGACCGAGGCCGATGCAACGACTATGGTGTTTCATGCAGGAACAAGACGAATAGGCGCCAATGTGGTTACGACCGGAGGCCGGGTGCTGGGAATCACGGGACGCGGAAAAACCCTGGCTTCCGCACAAACGGAAGCCTATCGGGCGACTAAGTCGATTGCATTTGAAGGCGCTCACTATCGGACGGACATTGCGCATCGAGCATTTTCACGCCACGCGTAGCGCTGCAAGGGATTAATGGTTCCTGCCAAGGCTACGATCGAGCCCTATAGTGCTTCCACCGTTCCCGTACTTGCTGAGCTGGTGCGTCGCGTACTCGGAGCGAGCGGGCTGATCGCTCTGCCGACGGAGAGTTTCTATGGGCTTGCCGCGGCTCCGTTCGACGCGCAGGCGCTCGCTAGATTGTGGCAGGTCAAAGGTCGGTCTGAAGGAAAACCGATCCTCGTGCTGATCGGAGACGAGTCTCAGTTAGGGCCGCTGATTCGAAGCATCCCATCTGCGGGACGCCTACTGATGAAGGCTTTCTGGCCCGGACCTCTTACCATTGTTTTTCCCGCAGCGGTTGGTCTCTCCGATGCAGTGACGGCTGGGACTGGCTCTGTCGGCGTCCGTTTTAGTCCCTGGGAACCGCTTGCCAATCTTTTGCGTCGGGTCGGGCCGATGACCGGTACCAGTGCGAATCGTGAAGGTCAACCGCCGCCCAGGACGGCTAAAGAAGTTCAAGACAGTCTCGGAGACGTGCTGGATCTAATCGTCGATGCTGGTCCGACCCCTGGCGGGCGACCGTCCACGGTCATCGACGTACGGGGACCGATCCGAATCGTTCGCAATGGAGCGATCGAACGAGATGTCATCGCGGCACAGTTGGCCGCTCATGGCCTGTCTCTTGAATCAGGTAGATAGGCTGAAGGCTTTTAGGGGTTGGGTTTCGAAACCGAGAAGATGTTGAAGTGTTTGGTTCGTACCTTACGAGATAATATATAGCCTTCAGTCTTCAGCCTAAATACCTGAGTAATTATGTCCATTGTATCGTTCACATTGAAAGGAGAATGCCGATGACTCGAACAGTGATGGTGCGGAACCTTGTTGCGGTGGCCGCCATAATAATGGTCTCAGTGGGTCTGTCCGGGTGCGATTACTGGCCCCCGGCGCTCCAAACACAAATCGAACAACTCCGCTCCGAGCTGCAGAGCGTGACAGCGGAAAAAGCACAACTGCAGAATCAGTATGCTTCCTTTGCAAAGGTGAAGGACGATCTACAGGCGCAAGTGGATGATCTCTCTCGGTCGAATCGCGATAAATCGACCATGATCAACAGTTTGCAGAATAGCTTGACGGCGGCACAAGAACGGCTGGCGAAGTCGGGGAAAGTCGCAATGCCAAAACTCTCAACGGCGAAATCCGGCACGGCGAAACCGTCCGCTAAGGTCAAGCAGAAGGCTCCGATCAAGAAAAGGGCATCGGCTAAAACCGCCGGCGCACGCTAGCGCGTTTCGTCTCTGCCGACTATTTCGTGGTGGAAGACGCTGGCGTGCTGGTCGCTGTGCTTGAGCTTGTGCTCGATGGGGTGCTTGCCGGCGCTGGTGCGGGGGTAGACGCTGGAGTGGAGGGAGTCGCAGACGTCGTCTGGTCGGATGTGGTTGATGCCGTCTCTTTCTTCTCCCCGGTTGTGGGAGTCGGTGCTTCACTACCTGCAGATGGTTTCATCTTATCGGAGTAGTCCGTTACGTACCACCCGCTGCCTTTGAACATGATCGCAGGCGATGAAATAAGCCGTTGTACATGCTTCCCGCATCGCGGGCAGGCGGTGAGCGGATCGTCCTTCATGCTTTGTTTGATTTCAAATTTATCTGCGCAGCTTTCACACTGGTACTCATAGATAGGCACGTTTGATTCCTCCTGCTAGGCCCGGTTTGTTTGGTCTATTTGGTTTGTCTGGTTTTTTGGTTGGACGAAACTGCCCAGCTAAACCAAATCAACCAGATAAACAAAACAAACAAAATAAACCAAATAACGGTCTTTTCCCGCAGCCTGCTAGGTCAGCTGCTTGAACGCCTGGTCAAGGCGATCCATTCCACGGACAATCGTCTCCATGCTGGTCGCATACGACAGTCGAATATGTTGGGTGCTCCCAAACGGCTCACCGGGAACCACGGCGACCTTGAATTCCTGCAACAGGTAGTTCGCGAGGTCGGTCGGAGTTGCAATTTTTCCCTTTGGGCTTTGCCGTCCGAGCAACCCACTCACATTGGGAAACGCATAAAATGCTCCAGTAGGCATTCGGCAGTGAACGCCTGGCATCGCGTTCAGGCGCTCGACCATGACGCGTCGCCGCCGATCGAACTCTGTCACCATCTTTTTCGTAAAAGCGCCGCCTTCGCGCAAGGCCACGACGGCAGCCTTTTGCGAAATGGAACAGGGGTTGGACGTACTTTGGCTCTGGATGTTCGCCATGGCGGTCAAGAGGTCTTTGGGGCCGGCCGCGTAGCCGATCCGCCAGCCGGTCATCGCATAGGCTTTAGAGACACCGTTGATGATCACGGTATGGGCGGCGACCTCCGGTCCTAACGAGGCAACGCTCGTGTGTGTGGCGCCATCGTAGAGGATTTGTTCATAAATCTCGTCTGAAATCAGAAGGAGATCCCGACTGAGGGCTAACGCTGCAAGATGTTCGAGCGTCGCCCGATTATAGGTTGCTCCAGTTGGATTGCCCGGGCTATTGATGATAATGGCTTTGGTGCGTGGACTGATGAGCCGTTCCAATTCATGGGCATCGATGGCGTATCCATCCTCTTCACGGGTCGGCAGGAAAACCGGCGTGGCGTCGTTCAGGAGTGTTTGGTCAGCATAGGAGACCCAATAGGGAACGGGAATGATAACTTCGTCGCCTGCTTCAAGAAGCGCTTCGGCAAGGTTGTAGAGCGAATGTTTGGCTCCGCATGAAACCAGCACCTGGGATTTTTCGTAACGAAGTCCCTGCTCCGCTTGCAGTTTGTCGATGATGGCTTGGCGTAATTCATCGATGCCGGATGAAGGCGTGTACTTAGTGAAACCCGCACGAATGGCAGCCTCTGCTGCAGCTTTGACCGGTTCAGGGGTATCGAAATCCGGTTCTCCCGACGAGAAGTCGGCGACGTCGATCCCGCGTGCTGCCATCGCTTTTGCAGTTGCGGCCATGGCCAAGGTGGGGGAGGGGGCGATTCGTCCAGCTCGTGCAGCCAGCTTCATGTTTTCAAACTCCTGATCCGTTCTTGCAGTTGCCGCGCGACTTCAGGATGCAGAAATTCCGTAAGCGCGCCGCCGTGGGTGGCCACGTCTTTAATGATCGTTGAGGATAAATAGGAATATTCTTCGCTGGGCATCAGGAACACGGTCTCAACCTGTTTGGCGATTTTGCGATTGATGAGGGCCATCTGAAACTCATGTTCGAAATCCGAGATTGCCCGTAGGCCACGGATAATCGCATGGGCGCCGTATCGCTGAACGTAGTCCACGAGTAAGCCGTCGAAGTGGGTCACTTCGACCTGTTTCATCTCTTTCATCACGATCCGGATCTGCTCCAGCCGTTCAGTCAGGGTAAAGAGCGGGTGCTTGGATGGGTTGGGTGCGACGGCGACAACCACTTTATCGAACACGCGCAAGCTTCGGGTGATGATGTCAGTGTGTCCATGAGTAATGGGATCGAAGGTTCCTGGATAGATGCCAATTTTCATGATGCGGTGGATTCAGAGGTGGACACACCATAGAGATAGAGCGCCGTATCGCCATACTGGTATCGCCGCACAAGCGCGGCATGGCCGATCGTTGAGGGCAATTCAGCATGAGCGTCTTGTTCGATAATCACAGTGGCACGCTCCGACAACAGCCCTGGTCTCCAAGCATGAATCATGATATCTAACTCATTCAGATCGGCATAGGGAGGATCGGCAAACAGTACGTCGTAAGGGCCGCCCCACCAGTCTTTGTGATCGAGGAAGGCGGCAGTCCGTTCTGTCCAAACCTGAGATCGATCGAGCAACTGACAGGTCATGAGATTTTTCCGTAACAACTGCACGGCCTTGGGGTCTGACTCGACAAAGGTGACGGCTGAGGCTCCGCGACTCAATGCTTCGATCCCGATGGCTCCCGTACCTGCATATAAATCAAGAAAGCGACTTCCTGATACCTGGGTTCCAAGAATTGAAAAAAGAGCTCCGCGAACCTTATCGGATGTGGGACGCAGTGCATTCCCTTCCGGCCCACTCAAGCGGCGGCCCCGGTGGGATCCGGCAATAACACGCATAGATTTAAGGTAACTACTCAGGCATTCAGGTTGAAGGCTATACATGATCTCGCAAGGCACGAATGCGGGGATAGCGGGATACAGGGGTAGTCGGGGTGGCCTCTTACCCCTCTACCCCGTTGTCCCTTTACCCCTTTATCTCTTCAAGCAGAGATGAATCCTCGTTGCGCAAGAAGCTGCCCTTAAAAGCCTTCAGCC
>CAZGYZ010000027.1:0-4565 GCA_964530675.1 uncultured Nitrospira sp.
GCCCGGCCGAGGATCACATTGAGCGGGGTCCCCATCTCTTGTGCCGATCCGGACATCTTCGTGCGCCACGCCGCGAGGAGACTCGTGAGCGTACGGCGCTCAGCCTGGCGCTGTCTCTCATCGGCCGCCTGCTTATTCAGCACAAGGTCCAGGGCTCTCTTCATCTCGTTCACGTCCCGCCTCGCAGCCTCCACCAAACTATCTCGCTGTTTGAGGGAAGCGCTCATCGCCAGCTCAAGGTCACGAAAAATCACTTTCAGCAAGGCGCTCCAGACCCTGTGGTGCACGTGAGGCCTACTCCCAAAGACCTCGAACACCAGCGGCTGAATGGAGGTCAGAAGATGGGCGAAGGTCCGGAGATGCCACTCCGCACCGAGCCCGAAAGTCTCACGATCGGCTGCGGCCGGCGCGCTATTTCTACCGGCAGACTCCTCATTGTTCCCGTTCGTCAGGGAAAACAGATATTCTTGCTGCGCCTGCTTCAACCGGGCGACCGTAAGGTCGCCCGAGAGCACCGAGGCCTCTTCGGGGTCGCTCCCGAGATGAAGGGACAAGGTTTCGAGAATGAGGGCGCGATTGCGGGCGAAGAGCGGTTCCAGCAGAGGGAGCGAGACTGTCTCTTCCCACGTGAGCAGCGCCCTGCCGTCCCGCCGACTATCTTGTGCGTCCACTCGGCCTCCTCTTCTCCACCGTTCAGCCCCTTACACGCGCGGCTTTCCTGTCAAGTCGCGCCCTGTGATCCCAGACGTACAGGCCCTCGAAGACCTGCCGTACCAAAACAGTTTTCCCGTCAACACTTCAGACGACAGCGCTCAGGGCTCCTCAGCTAGAATCCTGCGCTCTGCCTCCAGCC
Organism: uncultured Nitrospira sp.; assembly: GCA_964530675.1. GTDB lineage: Bacteria > Nitrospirota > Nitrospiria > Nitrospirales > Nitrospiraceae > Palsa-1315. The sequence goes on from CAZGYZ010000027.1 coordinate 854, forward strand.
AATCCTCAAGATCGTAACCATCCTCATAACCGCGTTGCTCATAGAAGGAATAGGCCTGTGCGGCAATGAGCGCGCGGAGATCATCGGATAGAAGGGCTTGATCCTGTCTCCTCTCTCGCCTGGGTGTGACCATCGGCTTTTGCTCGCGAACGGTTCGTTGCCCCTGTCCTTCGACTGCACCTGATCGTCCTGCCTTCATCTTCCACCAGCCTCCTTCTCGCTTTAAGCCTGTGCCGTGATGCTGTCTCCTCCCCGCAGAATCGGGATCGGGGCAAACGGTCTCCCGAGACACTCCAAGGGGAATACCGGTTGCCGCCCGATCTGCCTCAGTGTGTTGGCAATGCGTTCGGGCTTCCCCCAGTCGCTCCAGAGCACTCCGGTCATTTCGATCACCGCAATGTGCTCGGGCCCACGTTGCAGTAAATCCGATGAAAAGTTATACGCCGGCATCTTCCGATAAATCGCGTCGAGAACTTTTTCTTCCTGTGGAGTCCCGATCGCCTGGCTCAGGTCTTCAAAGAGTCGCATCAGGTCTGGAAAACACTGCCACCCCAGCTCCCAGAGCGTCTCTCCCTTGGCCACCAGCACGGACGTGTTCCACAAGGCCCCTCGAGCCAACGCCGTATCGGCCTGGACGGCAGTCAGTTTCTCCAAGATCCCATCGACAGCCTTGATCTGGTATGTGGTGGACCCGTCGAGCCTCTCGCCCGGCATGATCCACCCGTAATCCAACTCAAGACGATCCGGGGTAACGCCGAGAAGTACCAGCCGGTCTGGAAGCCACTCAGCGGTCCAAATCGCCCGCTGGACCGACTCGATAAACCGATGTTCGGGGTACACGAAATGGTCCGAAGGATAGAACACCACCGTCGCCTGGGGGTCCCTGGCCCGGACATAGGTCAGGGGCAAGAAGACACCGGCAACCGTATCGCAATTCTTCGGTTGCAGCAGCACCCTACTGCCCGATCGTCCATCGAGCTGGGGCCACGCCTCTCGCTGGTGCTCGCGGGCGATGACAGTCACGATGCGCTCCCGCTGACAGAGCCTGGCTGCTCGGTCAAGGGTATGCTGGAATGGTGAGCGCCCCCCAACAAAGGCGCAATACTGTTTCGGCTTGGGACGACCCAGCCAGCGCTGAACGAACGCTCTGATGCCACCGTCATCGCCTCCGGCCTGGACGATCGACCAGATCCGGTTAGACATTCCTGAATCCATCATGGCCTCTTCTCCATCTCCTGTCCTCGACTCCCCCCCCCATCCCGCAACTCAATCCGATACATCAAGCCACGGCACCGCCCACCGTGAATCGACAGGGTCCAGGCGACAAGACAGCGAATTTGAAGCCCCGACTCCATCCGTTGAGCCACGCCTGCACCGCAGATCTTTTAGTCCACCCTTGCAACTTCTTCCGATTCCAACACTGTCGTACTTGAGCCTTCATCGATAGACCCCCGCTTCCGGCGTCCTCTTGTGCCCTGAGGTAATCGAAATTTCATATCCGAATCGGGCAGGGCGCTGAAGCGCCAGCGTCCCGTCTCGGCTCAACCGGTCGATAGCCGAGAACACCTGATTCCAGGTGAATCCTGCCAGCCGTTCGACCATATCATCGACCTGACAGGTCCCATGAGCCGTGAGATCGTGGATAATCGCCTGATCGATATCCTGTGCACGCATCATAGATCCCTCCTTGCACGTCCCGACATTCTCTCACTTCACGTGAGGTAGTTCGGCTCCCGACATGTTCGCGTGTCTTATACTGTCTTGCCGCGTGGAGCACCATCGGCGGCAGTTCGATAGTTCTGTCGTGGTTTGAACGACAGAAAAATGGATGTATTACTGATGAGATCCGCGGGGACAAGAGAGGAACCGGCTGGTCAGCTGACAAGTCCGCGTTGAAGAGCGTAGCGGGTGAGTTCGGCGTTGTTCTTGAGATTCATCTTCTCAAGGATGCGCGCCCGATAGGTGCTGATGGTCGTCACGCCGAGGTGCATCGTCTCTGCGATTTCAGAGACCGTTTTCCCCGACGCGATGAGACACATGACTTCATATTCACGGTCCGACAGGTGCTCATGAGGGGCGTTTCCGGTACTGGCCTTGAGCGTCACCGCCAACGTTTCTGCCAACGAGGGGCTGACATACTGCCCTCCGCTGAGCACCTTCCTGATGGCCTTTACGAGTTCCTCGGGCGCGCTGGCCTTTGTCAGATACCCGTCCGCACCGGCCTTGAACATGCGGACGGCATACTGATCCTCCGGATGCATGCTAAGCACAATGACCGGTAGCTTCGGGCATTCGGCCTTCAACTGCTTGAGCGTCTCCGTCCCGGTGCTTCCGGGCATCGTGATATCCAGGATCACCACATCCCATTTCTTACGCCGGACCAGCTCCAGCAGATCATGCGCGTTGCCGCATTCGCCGACCGTGACCGCTCCGAGGCCGTCGGCCAGCAACTCTTTCACCCCGCGCCGAAACAGCGGAAAGTCGTCGGCTATCAGAAGTTTCAGCACCTTCTCCCCATACCTGTGTCCTCTGCTCACTCGCAGGGTAATCGCAACGTCACGGTCGTGCCATGCCCCGGCAGGCCGACAATCCGGAGTGCGCCCCCGACGGCCCCTGCCCGCTCGCGCATACCCAGCAGACCCAGCGACCTGGCATCCGTCACTTTCTCCGGCAGGATTCCCTGTCCGTCATCGTGAATCTCCAGTAGCAGCTCTCTATCGAGCTTATCCAGATGCACGCGGATCTCTTTCGCCCTGGCATGCCGCACGACGTTTGTCAGCGCCTCTTGGCAGATGCGAAAGGCTGCCGTTGCCCTGGCAGAATCCATCGGGATATCCTCTTCACTGGAGTCGACGAGGCATCGGATTCCACTCCGTCGTTCAAAATCCAGGCACTGCCATTCGATGGCCGCCACCAACCCAAGGTCATCCAGCACCCCCGGCCTCAGTTCCGCGACCAAACCCTGAACGGCCGCGATGGTCGTATCCACTTGCTCGATCATCGACAGAACCGTCTCCTCCAGTTTGGGACGAGACGCCTCGTTCATGCTGGGCCGCAGACGCGAGAGGTCCATTTTCAAACAGGTCAGTCGCACTCCCAACTCATCGTGCAATTCCCGAGCGATCCTGGTCCGCTCGTCCTCCCGCACGACTTCCAGCCGCCGCGACAGGGTGCGCAGTTCGCCCAACGTCCGTTGTAGCTCTTCCTCTGCCCGCTTGCGCTCGGTGATGTCACGGATGATGGCAAAGGGGCCTACGATTTTCCCGTGAGCGTCCTTGAGGGGGGATACCGTGAGTGAGACCGGGACGATACTTCCGTCTTTTCTCACGCGCTCCGTCTCATAGTCCTGAATCTGTTCTCCTCGGAGGATGCGCTCAACATTGCGTTCCACTTCGCCCAGCAGGTGGGATGGCACAAGTATGTTCACAGATTTGCCCAGGATTTCCTCGCTGGAATAGCCGAACAGTTTCTCCGCGGCGGGGTTCCAAAAACTCACGCGGCCTTCCGTGAGGCTCATGATGGCATCGTTCGAAGACTCAATCATCGCCGCCAAACGCTTCCGCTCCTCCTCTGCCCGTCTACGCTCAGTGATGTCTTCGATGGTGCCTTCATAATAGAGGATCGTTCCCCCGCCGTCCCGCACCGCCCGCACAGATTCGGAGATCCATATCGTACTGCCGTCTTTCCGGTACACCTCATATTCAAATCCTCG
>CAZGYZ010000027.1:4665-14513 GCA_964530675.1 uncultured Nitrospira sp.
CGGAGATCCATATCGTACTGCCGTCTTTCCGGTACACCTCATATTCAAATCCTCGAACGACGCCTTGCCGTTCCAATAGACGCGTTAATGCTTCGCGGCAGTCGGGGTCGACGTAAACCTCATGCGCGATGTCCGTCACGCTCCCCATCAACTCCTCGGGCGATGCGTAGCCATACATGCGTGCCATCGCGGGATTGACGCTCAGGTAGCGGCCACTCGACGTCGACTGAAAGATACCCTCCACGGCATTGTCAAAGATGCTGCGGTATTTCTCTTCGGCCTGCCGGAGCGCCTCCTCCATCACCTTCCGCTCAGTGATGTCGGTGGTAATGCCGCACAGGGCATAGGGTTTTCCATCTCCACCGTACAACGGAAATTTGAAGACAATACTCGTGTGAGGACCATCATCGTGTAGGGCAACCTCTTCAAACTCGAGCAGAACTCCTGCCTGAAACACCTTGAGGTCATTGGCATGAAACGCGGCTGCCTGCTCTGCTGGAAAAACCTCCTTGTCCGTTTTACCCGCGATGGCCTCACAGCTGATATGGAAGGCTCGTTCGAACTGGCGATTGATATGGAGATAGCGGCCTTGCGTATCTTTCAGAAACACCAGGTTCGGGCTATTATCAAGAATGGCCCGGAGCCGCGCTTCGCTTTCACCGAGTTCTTCCTCCACTCGCTTGCGTTCGGCGGCGTAGCGCAGGGAACGCGTCAAGAGGTGGCCGGTCACCTGCCCTTTGACCAGATAGTCCTGCGCACCGGCCTGAATTAACCGCACCCCCAGCGCTTCATCCTCAATACCGGTCAGGACAACGATCGGCACGGCCTTCGCTGCCCCATGCAATCGAACCAGCGTGTCCAGCCCTTGGCTATCGGGGAGCGCTAGATCCAGCAGCACAGCATCAAAACGTGCTTCAGCCAGACGCTCAAGCCCCGTCGAAAGCCGGCCCACCTGCGTGATCTGAAACCCGCCGGCAGCGCTGCCTTCTTTCAGATATTCCTGCAGCAACCGGATATCGCCGGGGTTGTCTTCAACAAGGAGGATTCGCATACGCATAACTCACACTGGAGTACTCTTTCCATTCTTCGGCAGCACCACGATCCCGAGCCAGAAGTCCTCGATCGACTTCACCACCGTGATGAACTGGTCCAAATCCACCGGTTTGGTAATGTAGCAATTGGCGTAGAGGTTGTAGCTCTTCAACACGTCTTGTTCGTCCTGAGAGGTCGTGAGAATGACCACGGGGATGTGTCTTAGATTGTCGTCGGCCTTGATCTCAGCCAGCACCTCTCGACCATCTTTCTTGGGAAGGTTGAGGTCGAGCAGGATGAGATCCGGGCGCGCAGCGCGTGCGTGCTCTCCTTGCCGACGCAGCAACGACAAGGCTTCTATGCCGTCTTTAACGACCGTCAGCTGGTTGAGCACCTTGGCCTCTTTGAGGGCCTCGATCGTCAGACGGACGTCACCGGGATTGTCCTCCACTAAGAGAATCTGCACTGGCCTGACATTCTTGGACGTCTGCATGTGGTCATCTCTCCTTGCGCGCAATCGGTTAGTAGTACAGGACTCCTGCGGATCGTATCAAGCCTGACGAGTCATGTCGGCTGGAATCTTCACTCCAGATCCAATCTGGTTTATAAGGGGCAGGCCCTGGCCGACTATCGGCAGGGTGAAATAAAAGGTTGCCCCCTGACCTGCCTGTGATGCCACCCAGATTCGTCCGCCATGGCGCTCCACAATCTTCTTGCATATGGCCAGGCCGATGCCGGTGCCGGAATATTCTTCTCTGTTGTGCAGGCGTTGAAAAATGACAAAGATGCGCTCGGCATACTGAGGGTCCACCCCGATGCCATTGTCGCGGACAGAGAATAGCCACTCATTGGGCCGGCGCTCAGCCGACACATGGACGCGGGGTGGTTCCTCTCCGCGGAACTTGATGGCATTACCGATCAGGTTCTGAAAGAGCTGCCCCAGTTGTCCCCCGTCGGCCATCACGGTGGGGAGAGGGTCATGGGTCGCGACCGCCCGGCTCTCCTCGACCGCGACCCGTAAATTGCTCAACACCTCCTCCAGGAGCCCGTTGCAGTCCACCCGTTCAAACACTTGACCCTGCGAGGTCACACGTGAGTAGGCCAAGAGGTCATTGATCAGCCTCTGCATGCGGCTGGCCCCATCCACGGCATACCCGATGAACTCGTCGGCATCGGAATCCAGCTTGCCCTTGTAGCGCCTCGCCAGGAGCTGCGTGTAGCTGGCGACCATCCGCAGCGGCTCCTGTAAGTCGTGTGAGGCGACATAGGCAAACTGCTGTAGATCGGCATTGGAGCGCCTGAGTTCGGCGACGGTTTCCTCCAGAGCCTGCCGCGCCGAAACAAGATCGCGCTGCTCGCGAACCAGCTTCCACGACGCCCACAGGCCGAAGCCGGCCAGCGGCGTGACGAGCAGGAGCCCAACTCCGACGACTGTCCAGGTGAGCTGGTTGATCGGAGCATAAACACGCTCACGGTCCAAGCGAACCAACAGGGTCCAGTCGAATCCTGGAAAGTTGCTGTAACCTCTTGTCCTTGCAAAGCCGGTCACCACAGGAATCTGCCGGCGCTGGTGCAGTTCCTCCACAAAGCCAGGCTTGTCACGCTCCCCGGCTGCTCTTCTTACAGAAGGCAGTTCCATCTCAGACAGATTGATGTCCACCCCCTTCACTTGGTTCTTCTCGACAATGACCATTCCTCGACGATCCAGCAGCAACCAGTCCAGCGTTTCTCCGTATTGCAGTTTTCCTTCCTGCTCAAGAATGGTCCGTAGCTTCTCAAGCGGGACCCGGCTCGTCACCACTCCGCGAAAGTCTCCTTGTGGCCCATAGATCGGAGCCGAGAACCCCACCGCCATGATCCCCTCTGACTCTGGTGAAAGCTGAGCCTCCTCCAGATGTACTTGTCCTGTCTGTCTCACCTTCTTAAACCAGTCTGGTTGATTGAAACCCAGACCACCCTCTGCCGTCCCACCTGCATCTGGCCTGGCGAACAAGTCGGTCGCCGCGACGACTCGATTGGTCGCATCGGTCACCCCTATCCAAGAGTAGTACCAATACAGCTTCTTATATTGTAGTAATCTCTGTGTCTTTTCGTCCGCGTTGCCCTCTACTAAAATTCTGTCATTTGCAAATACCTGGATGTCGCCGAATCGCTCAAACAAGGCACGATCAAGTGTGTCCGCAGCCCTGGCAGCCGTTCTGGCGAGGTCTGCGCCCCTCTCCTGGACCAGTACAGCTCTCAAGGCAGCCAACGAATAAAGTCCCACCCCGACTGCAATCGCAAAAGACAGAAATAACGCCAGGGGAAGGAAGGTTCCCGACCACCAGGGTCTGTCGAGCGCCAATCGTGTCTGAAGAGCCAACTCTCTTATCCTCTGGTTCTCGGAAGTCCCGTCCTGCTGCCTATGATCGTCGCATTGAGACCGATCTATAGATACACCAGAAAGACCTGTCGTAGCGAGGACGCGGAAAAATCGTGAGCGGGTCTCCCATCAGCAAGTCATCAGAGTCGCACAGAAGAGGAGAGTCGTGTACTGACTGGAAGGGAAAATGCGCTGATGAGTCTTGCACGTGGTCCGCATGCTAGCCCCTAGTCGACTGCAGAGACGCGAAACAAAAAAACGTCCGCCTCCGAGTTGCGGGAGACGGACGCCGTTGTCTTGTTTGCCTTATGTCGAGTGCCTTACCGAGGCGCATGACAGGCGAGATGGGCTAAAGAGTTCGAGGTTCGAGGTCCGAAGTTCGAGGTTTTCTGAATTTCGAACCCAGAACTTCGAACCTCGAACCTTCCCTCGTCTCGCTTTTCCCGCCAGTCTCGCCCCTCTCGCTTGAATTCGGCTTACACATCGTAATAGAGGACATACTCGTACGGATGCGGACGCAACCGCATAGGATCAACTTCTCTCTTACGTTTGTAGCTGATCCAGGCCTCGATCAGATCCTTGCTGAAGACCCCGCCCTTGAGCAGAAACTGATGGTCTTGTTCGAGGTTGCGCAAGGCTTCGTCGAGGCTGCCAGGCATCGTGCGGATGGCCGCTGCTTCCTCCGGCTCAAGATCGTACAGATCCTTCTCCGCCGGTTCACCCGGATTGATCTTATTCTCGATCCCGTCCAACCCCGCCATGAGCATGGCGGAAAAGGCGAGGTACGGATTCGCAGTCGGGTCAGGGAAACGCACCTCGATCCGCTTGGCCTTCGGGCTCGGTGAGTACATGGGAATCCTGACACCAGCCGATCGATTCCGGCTGGAATAGGCCAGCAGGACCGGCGCCTCGTATCCGGGAGTCAGCCGCTTGTAGGAGTTTGTCGTCGGATTCGTGAAAGCCGCCAAGGCCGGCGCATGCTTCAGGATGCCTCCGATATAGTAGAGACAGAGCTGGGAGATGCCGGCATACTCTTTCCCTGCAAACAGCGGCTTCCCATCTTTCCAAATACTCTGGTGCGTATGCATGCCGGTACCGTTGTCCCCAAAGATCGGCTTGGGCATGAACGTGGCTGTTTTGCCATGCCGGCGGGCCACATTCTTGACGATGTACTTGTACATCATCATTTTGTCCGCCGTTTTGACCAGCGAGTCGAAGCGGATATCGATTTCCGCCTGGCCTGCCGTCGCCGTCTCGTGGTGGTGCTTTTCAACGGTAATCCCGACCTTTTGCATCTCCAGGACCATCTCGCTGCGGATATCCTGTTGCGTATCGGTCGGCGGGACCGGAAAGTAGCCTTCCTTGTGGCGGATCTTCCCCCCCAAGTTGTGGCCTTCCTGCCCGATATTCCAAGCACCCTCTTCGGAATCGATGAAGTAGAAACCGCTGTTGCCGGTCTGATCGTACCGGACCTGATCGAAGATGAAGAACTCCGCCTCCGGCCCCCAGTAGGAGGTATCGCCGATCTTCGTGCTCTGGAGATATTTTTCCGCCTTCTGCGCCACAAACCGCGAATCGCGGTCATAGGGCTCGCGCGTAATCGGATCGACAATGTTGCCGACGAGGCTGAGTGTCGGAACCGCACAGAACGGATCGATACAGACCTCTGACGGATCGGGGATCATCAGCAAATCGCTGTCGTTGATCGCTTTCCAGCCCCGGATCGACGAACCATCCAGCCCGGACCCGTCCTTGAACAGCCCCTCCGTCAGCTCTTCTACGGGAATCGAGAAGTGCTGCCAGGTGCCGATCAGATCCACAAACTTCAAGTCCACCATCTGGACTTTATGCTTTTTCGCAAACTCCAATACCTCGCGGGGATTCATTCCAACCCTCCTCTTTACTCACATCCAGCTTATAATGCAGATCCTGAAGAAACGCTTTCCGGGGTATCGACCTGTGGATTCATGTATCGATCGATATCCTGCTTCATCGTCGAGCAGATTGCCTCCAGCCGGGCCTGGTCCACGATCTTCCCTCCATGCTGATCCGTCACGTAGAACACGTCGACAACCTCATGTCTCCCGCCGGTGCGCAGGGACGGTTGGATGTCGTCATCCAGTCTGGTCGAGATCCTGGCTGATTGAACCGGCAGACCGAGCCGGAAGATGGAATCGGTAATGACATACAACAGTCCCTGAGTATCGTCGGCAAACACATCGATGACCGTGAACCGGTCGCTCGTTCTGTTATCGATCACGACCTCGCTCGAATGACGTTCGGCAGACACCGGGCTCTTGGAGGATAGTCTGATCTTCCTGCTTCTCAACTGCTCGACCGACTCCTCTCCCTTCAACACCCGAACGATCGTCTCAGCCGTGTCGTCCAGGCGCTCAACCGGAGGGGCGCCGGAAAAATCAGGATCGGAGGCCTGGAAGGTGTTGACCACAACCCCGTCGTTTCGAGTGATGATCTGGGCATCGAAAATCTCAAGCCCCTGGGCCGCCATCACGCCGGCAGTCTTTGAGAAGATACCCGGGGTAAGGGTGTCATGGGTGATCACCGTGAATTCGCACGTGCCAAGCTCCTCGTTGAAGATGCCCTCGGCCAGCACATCCCCTGGCTGCAACCTCGCGATCGCGTCCAGTTGGGCTGCGATACGCTTCGGCGACGTCCCGTGCAGATAGCGCAAGGGAAACCGGTCCAGTTGCGATTCAATCCAGCCGAGCCCCCCGACAACTAACGTCTTAAACTCTTGCGCTACCTCACGGGTCAGACGCTTGAGACTATTTGGACCGGCCATCTTATCGTCCTGCTCACCGGCTATCGTTCGAAGCGTGCGCAGATAGAGCTCAATGAGCAAAGACTCTTTCCACTTCGTCAACACGCCTGGCCCCACTGCCGCGATATCGGCCGTGGTCAGGATCAACAACATGCGAAGCACCTCGGGCGTGACCACCTCCTGGGCAAAGGGCACGAGCACGTTCTCGTCATAGGGGTCACGGCGGAAAGCCGTATGCGACATCATCAGATGCCGGTGTACGAGAAACATCAGCGTCCTGGTCTCCTGTAGGTCAAATCCAAGCCTCGCCGATGTCTCCTCCGCAATCGCCTTGCCCACTTCGCAGTGGTCCTCTTTCCGTCCCTTCCCTAAATCATGCAACAGAATCGCCAGGTGTAAGAGATCCTTCCGCTTGATCTCCTGATAGACCTCCCCCATGGTGCCCGGTTCCATGGCAAGCGCTTCTGCCTTGGCGACAGCCAACAGGGTATGCTCATCGACCGTGTACTTGTGGTACAGGTTGAACTGCATCAGGCCACGGAGCGTGGCGAAGACAGGGATGAGCTTCTCCAGCAAATGGGCGCGGTGCATCGCCGCAAGCGTGGCGGCTACCGCTCCAGGCCCTGAGAGGATCTTCAGAAAGACCCGGCTGGCCTCCGGAGTCCTGAAGGCCTCGCTCGACACACTGTCCATGTGGCTGTGGATCTCGTCAACCAGATCGGCCTCGATCTTCAGCCGCCTGGATCCTGCCATTTCAAACAGCCGGAGAAGCAAGTCAGGGCTATCCAGCATCCGAGCCCGCAGCTCAGAGGGAACCGTCAGGCGCCGACCGGTGACTGAGAAATAGCCATCCACAAGATCGGACGGCAAAGCGCGAGACGATCGGCGCTTTGCAGTCACGGCTTGGCAACGGTCTATAAACCGGATCAGGGTTTCATGGAGCCCTACCGTGTGCCGGTAGTACTGCTGCATGAACTGCTCTACCCCCAGGAGGTTGGGACGATCCTCGAATCCGAACAGGGATGCCAGCCTGACCTGCTCATCGAACGAGAGAATTTCCTGCGCCCTCCCGGCTCCGTCATGCAGAAACGCCCGGACGCGCCACAGAAAATCACGGGCCTCCGTCACTGAGAGAAAATCCTGTCTGGAGAGGAGGCTGCGATCCGCCAAGTCTTGTAGTGTAGAGGCCTGGAACCGGGCCATGCCGGCCCACCGGAGCAGATGGAAATCTCGTAGTCCTCCCTTGCTCTTCTTGACGTTGGGCTCCAGGAGGTAGATCGTCTGCCCAAACTTTGTATATTCACGTTGCCGTTCTTCCTTCTTCTGCTCGATAAAGCGCCCGGCGCCGCGGCCAATCACTTCCTTGGCATAGAGGCGATGGAACTTCTGGAACAGATTCGGGCTTCCGGCCAGAAACCTGGCTGTCATCATCGCGGTACGGATCGTCAGATCCTGCCCCGCCAGCTCGACACAATCTTGCGTCGTCCTCATACTGTGGCCGACCTGGAATCCGAGATTCCACAGATGGTGCAGCACCTCGCGGAACAGTGCCGGCGCCGCCTCTCCCGCTTCCTCGCTGTAGAGGAACATGATATCGATGTCGGAATAGGGAGCCAACTCCCTCTGGCCATAGCCCCCCAGCGCGACGAGGCAGCAATGCTGAGCCCCGGCGACCTGCGCCCCCTCCCCGGCCTGCTTCATGGCGCTCCGATACCGGTCTCTCACCAGCCCGTCCACGAACTCAGTCAGGGCCGCCATTACCTCAGCAGCTGTCGCTCCGTCCAAGAGCCGCTGCTTGATGGCCTGCCTGTGCCAAGCCAGGGCGGAGACCTGCGCGGTCTCCGCCCTCGGCAAGAGCTCAGCCGACATCCCATTGTTCGGCGTCAATGTCACAGGGCGCTTTCCCCCATCTCGCCGGTCCTGATTCGCACCACGTTGGCGATATCCGACACAAAGATCTTCCCATCCCCGACCGTGCCGGTCTTCGCAGCGCGCGTAATGGTTTCGATCACACGCGCCGCCTCCTTATCTGCGACATATACTTCGATCTTGATCTTGGGCAGGAAGTCGGTCGTATATTCGGCGCCGCGGTAGGTTTCCTTACTCCCCTTCTGGCGTCCGAATCCTTTGACTTCCGTCACCGTCATTCCCTGCACACCAATCTCCACCAACGCATCTTTGACTTCATCCAGCTTGAACGGCTTGATTACGGCTTCAATCATCTTCATGTCGACACCTCCCTCATCGGTTACCCGCGACGCTGCTCGTACAGCGTCGCGGGAACTGCCAGCACGATTGTTTCGTCGATTGTAACATGGGCCATGTATTACATGTGATAGGCCTTCTCACCGTGCTGACTGGTATCCAAACCTTCCTGCTCTTCATCTTTCGTCACACGCAGACCCATGACCACATCGATTATTTTGAGAATAATCCAGGTGCAAATCATAGAAAAGCCTGCCACCGCGCCGATCATGATGAGCTGCACCATGAGCTGTTTTGGATTGCCATAGAACAGCCCGTCCTGCCCGGCAGAATTGATCAACTTTGAAGCAAATAATCCTGCCCCGACGAGGCCGAGCGCTCCGCCCACACCGTGAACCCCCACAACGTCGAGCGAATCGTCGAAACCCAGGGCCGGCTTCAGGATGCTGACGCAGACATAGCAGACGACTCCAGCGCCTATGCCGATCATGATCGCCCCACCCAATCCGACAAACCCGGCAGCAGGGGTAATGGTAGCCAGACCGGCGATCGCCCCGGTCGCGCAACCGAGCGCGGTGGGCTTCCCACGATGCGCCCACTCGATCAACATCCACACCACCGTTGCGACACAGGCTGCGATGTGGGTGGCCACAAAGGCGCTGGCCGCCAGCCCATTGGCGCCCAACGCGCTGCCTGCGTTGAACCCGAACCAGCCGAACCAGAGCAGGCCAGCCCCCAACAACATGACGGGGAGGTTATGAGGCGGCATCGGAGTCGCCGGATAGCCCATCCGCTTGCCGAGCATAATGCAGGCAACCAGAGCAGACGTTGCGGAACTGACGTGCACCACTGCGCCCCCGGCAAAGTCCAATGCGCCCATTTGCGCCAACCACCCACCGCCCCAAATCCAATGGCAGACCGGATAGTACACCACGATCGACCAGATGCCGAGAAACCACAGCATCGAGGAGAATCGGATGCGTTCCGCAATGGCCCCAGTCATCAGCGCCGGGGTAATGGCGGCAAACATCATCTGATACATCATGAATACTTCGTGTGGAATGGTCGGGCCATAGACCGGGTGAGGATCGGCTCCCACCCCGCGCAACCATGCCCAATCGAAGTTCCCGATGAACCCCCCGACATCGGGACCGAAAGAAAGGCTGTAGCCGAACAAGACCCAGGCGATGCTGGCCAGACAGAGACAGATAAAACTATGCAAGACCGTGCTTAAAATATTCTTTTGCCTGGTGAGGCCTCCATAGAAGAGCGCCAACCCAGGCAGGGTCATCATCATCACCAGCGCCGAAGAGGCGAGGATCCAGGCTGTGTCCCCCGTATCGACCTTCAGCGGGGCCGGAGCAGCCGGCGCCTCTGGAGCTGCAGCCGGAGCCTGCGCAATGACATCTTGCACGAACGGAGCCGCCCCTCCTACCAACATAACAGTCAGACAAATCAGGAGGACCG
>CAZGYZ010000028.1:0-14484 GCA_964530675.1 uncultured Nitrospira sp.
GCAAGAGCCCAGCTTGCTCGGCCTTCACCTCGACCTTTGCCAACCGTTCATGCGTGTAGTTCCGCTCGGTTTCTCGCAGCTCGACTTCGGCTTTCAATAGCGGAACCTCTGATTTTTGTTCAGCGTCCACGAATGAGCCTTGCACTGCGCGTCGATACTGCGCCATCCCCACATCGAGATTCCGCTCCGCGACTTCGTACTCACTTCTGAACGTCGTGTCTTCGTACTTGAACAACACTTGGCCTTTGGATACCACGGTATTGGGAAGGACAAAAATTTCGGAGATGACACCGTCAATCGGGGCACTAACGATTGAAGGATCCTTCGCGACAATCTTCGCAGGCGCCAGCGTCGACATGGGGACAGGAATGGCCAGTGCGCTCAGCATTACAACTGCGAGTATCCACGTCATGGTGCGGCTCAGCCCCCATCGCCATCGCCGAGCATTCGATGGACCGACGGCACGCCAGGCGTAGGCATAGGCGTCACCGAGACGTTGCAGGACCGTCACTTCGTGGTCCACCCATGGCTCGTCCCTGGTCAGCCACAGACCGCCGATGATCTGTCCTCCCGGGTGCTTTAGGGGGCACCACAGTCCATGCGCAAGGGTGAATTCCTTCCAGTCCGATCTGAGATCCTCAGGGCAATCCTCTTCCGTGACGTGACTGATCTCCGGACCTGTCGAGATCTTGCGCAATTCACCAATCAATCGCTCAGTCCATTGCATCAAGGGCACGGTGCGATCCATTACCGGAACGCTTGATGCGGCTCGCACCTCATAACTCTGTGTAGACGGGGTCGGCGGGATAAGCAAAATTGCCTGTCGATAGGGAACCAACCGGCGCGTTTCATTGACGAAAAAGAATTGCAGTTCTTGCTGGGTCCGGGCGGCACGAACCATCCCCTCCAGCTGAAGCAGCATGGTGAACGACGTGTTCCTCTGCGGCGGGCTGGTGGGAGTGACTTCTGTTGCGACCATGTCAGCGTGAAAGCCCGGTGAATGAAGCGGCCCCGCTCATTCCTGCGAGCACGTTGTTGGGCTGGGTGCGAAACAGGCCTTTCACTTTCACCGTTTGGCTGGCAGGATCGACATTCGCGCCGATGTCCTGAACCACGGCGGGATACCGGAGTCCTGTTTCATCGATGGCGTACTCGAAGCGCATGCCGACCTTCAGCCACGCGAGGGATCTCGACGGCAGAATCAGTTCGATCTCGAGCAGACTATCATCCAACAGACTGATGAGCTGGTCGTTGGGAAATACATTCTCGTGTTCGTTCACGATCATTTTGACGACACGCCCGGGAAACGGTGCGAGCACCGTGCAGCCTTTCACATTAACCTGCGCAACGTTTATGGCGGCGAGTGCTTTTTCGGCTTCGGCCTGAGAGACATCGAGTTCGAGTGTCCCAACGGAATCGTGCTCGGCAAGCCGAAGGTTGTTCTCGTAGGTCAATTTCTTTCCGCGATGTTCCGCCTCAGCGCTCGCCAGTTCCGCCTCATACTTCGAACAGTCGAGGGCAACCAGGAGGGCTCCTTTTTTAAACCGCTGTCCCTCCTTGAAGGGCAGCTGGCTAATACGACCCTGGACCTGGCTGGCCAAGGTGGCCTGTGCGGTCGCCTTCACCACACCACGGATTGTGCTGAGTTCTGCCGCGCTGCTTGCGGGCTTGTGATCTGATTTGGCGCCGGCCGTCGCGAACGACATCGGCATGAGGAGCCACAGCCCCATAATTGCGCCACCGACTAGTTGCCAGCTGATCCGGGTCATTTGAGCAACTCCTTGCTTTTCGCCCATCGCGTGCGCAGTTCGAGAGCCATGTCAGACACGCTCTGTTCCTGCGTCAGGTCATTGGGCAGTACATCCTCTCCGACGGCGGCTAGGAGCGACCCCCAGGCGATTTGCAGTCCCGCCTCTACGGTATCGTAGCGCAGTTGCGCCGCCACCTGATTGACGCGCTCGCGCAACATGGTCTGCTCACTCACCCGGGACGTTCGCCAGGCCTGACGTGTCTGCTCCGTAATTTGAGCCTGCGTGTCATGATAGAGCTTCGCCGTCGACGTTTCCGTCTTCGCCTGTGCTACCTGCGCGACGCTGACATGCACTTGCGACATGATGGCCATGGTCAGCGCGAGGTTCTGCGTATACAGCACCTTATTTTGCGCCTCAATCGTCTTCGCCCGGGCCGGATACCGAAAGAGGTTCAGCAAATTCCAACTGGTCCTGGCAGCATAGGCGCCCCAATGGTTATTAAAGAGAAAGCTGTTGCTGTTGTAGTTCTCCCCGACTTGGAGGTTGAGGCTGGGGAGCATCTCGAGGATCGCCGCTTTGGTTTCCCGCGCGTTGATGCGACGACGGTAATCGATCATCCTCAGCTCCGGGCGGGCCTCCAGCGCCCGATCCTCCAATACCGTCATATCTGGCGGAAGGCTTAGCGTGCTGGCCTCTCGCTCCGGAACCAGGAGCCGCAGCGCGTACTCTTGGCCGGGGGGTAGATTGATGAGCGCTGCCAGTTGCAGCTTCGCCGTGGAGAGCTCCCGGAACAACTGCTGCACGTAGCGCTGCGTATTGAGGAGATCAAGCTTGTACTGCAAGGGCACCAATGGCGTACTGAGTTTCTCGTCCTGAACAGCCTGGGCTTTTTCCAGCGCGCTACTCACCCATTCATTCAACATCTTAAGGGACGGCAGAATCCGCTCCGCACTGACGGCTCGCCAATAGGCGGCCCGCACATCCTGCATTACGCGATTGGCCACGCGCCGCCGTTCTTCTTCCGCGATCAAGACGTCGTCGGCGGCCTGCTTCGCCCGGATGTACGACATGCCGAAATCCAATACATTCCAGCTGAGCGACAGATCGGCGGAGAAAATGTTCTTCTCAGATGAGGTAAAGGGTTGAATCTGCTGTTGCCCCGTAATCAAGGATCGTGCAACCCCGCCGGTAAAATTATCGCGCCCGTCGAATCCGGCGTTCGCCGCCAGACGGGGCAACATGGCATAGTGAGACAGGTCGAGTTGGGTCTGTGCCAACATCTTATGCATCAGCTCGACGCGCGCGTCGAGGTTATACTTGAGCGCCCGCGCCATCGCGTCGTAGAGATCAATCGCGTCCGAGACGGGCTCTTGATCCTTGGTCAGAACGGCCCGGTCTTCTTGCATGCGTGACCGCACCTCTTCCCTCGTCAAGGGAATCGGTTTGACTGCACAACTGGTCAGATCGATGGAGGCGAGAATCATCAGCACCACCAGTAACAGGTTGATCATGCCGCGAGATCGTTTGGCTGGAACAGTTCCTCCTTTCACCACATCATTCCCTGTTCAGACATATCCATTGCGCCAACCTATTCTGTTCCGCGCCGGACAATAGAGCCCTTCTGTTCTACTGCATACACGATAGGACCAATAGGGCCTAGTCGATCCGTCTTAATGTTAGGACCAACAAGGCCTAATGTTGATTATATGTAAGAGTACTCAATTACCGTGGGTTGTCATCTTTTTTCGGTTATTGGTACACCTCTTTACCGGCCTGCTCATAGCCAAACTTGAGCGAAAATCATTCCTGCCACCGGGGATGATCATCTCAATCACACGACGAGTCACGCGCTCAATCTTTGCCACGAACAAACCGGTAACGATTGCACAAACCGTGTTTTTCCTTTTTGCGTCTCATATTTCTTGGTAGCTTGCTACGAGAGGTCGGGAGTGTGACCCTTTCGGTCAACCACAACTCCACCCATCATCAAGGAGATCGCTATGAAAAAAGAGACTGGATCACCGGCGAATACAACGAGCCCATCCCCCGCAAAGCCCTCACCAATAATCCAAGCCGCCAACGCCGCCCCGACGGTCCAGTTTGATGTCTCCAATCTTAAGAATTCCTACGCCAATGTGTGCAATGTATCGTCGACCCGCGAAGAAGTGGTGTTGGCCTTTGGCATCAATGACGTGTGGGAGCGGGCACAGGCGAATCTCCAGGTTCAGCTGACGAACCGTATCGTATTGAATCCCTATGCGGCGAAGCGGTTAGCTGCCGTGCTCAATCGTGTGGTCGCCGAATATGAGTCCAAGTTTGGGACGTTGAAGGACGACTCCAGACCACAGGCCAAGGCAGCCTAAGAGAAAGAAACCCCACCGGACGTCCTTCTGACCAGAGAGAGCGCTTCAACAGACTTGTAGTTGATTTGATTGGTTATTGATTACAGGGGGCAACTGCCCGGCCCGCCAGAAATCCCGTCGCCCAGGCCCATTGAAAGTTGAACCCGCCGATCCGACCGTCGCAGTCTAGGATCTCTCCGATCAGATAGAGGCCCGGCACCAGCTTGGATTCCATCGTCCGGAAATTGATCTCTTCGAGAGGAACCCCGCCCGCCGTCACTTCTGCATAGTTCCAGCCGCGATCCTGTTCGATGGGAAAGGGAAACTTTGTGAGTGCCGCGAGTAACCAATCTCGGTCTCTTCTGGGCAGTTGCGCAACCGCCGTCTTGGGATCACATTCGACATAGGAACAAAGCGCCTCGGCAAACCGCTCCGGTATCTGTTGCGCCCATGTCTTCAGCAATGACCGCCGTGGATTGTCTGTCGCTTGCGCTATAAACCACGATTTCATCTGTTCTTGAGTCTGACCGAGCAAGAAGTTTCCATAGACCTCGACAGTTTCTCCCTGCTCATGCCCAAGTGTCCAAAAGCGGCTCGCGTCCATCACGACCGGGCCACTAATCCCAAAGTGCGTCCAGAGCAAGCTTCCGGTCCGGCTGTCAACCTTGCGGCTCTTCACTATTGTCGTCATCTCGACCTCCTGCGAGAGACCGGAAAGCTGTTTGTGGAACATCGTGTCCTTAAGGATGAGCGGAACGAGTGCCGGGACTGTGGCCGTCACATGATGGCCGAGTCGCCGAGCGAGGCTGTACCCATACCCATCGCTCCCTGATTTAGGGATCGACCGGCCTCCGGTCGCCAAAATGACCTTACTTGCCTGTAAGACTCCTTGCGAATGGTGAATCGAAAATCTATGGTTATGATCCGTGACAGGCTTGATATTATCCACATGATGGTTCGGTTGAATCTCAACTCCAAGCTCACTACAACGCTCTATAAGCGCGTGCAAGACGGTCCTGGCTTTGTCGGTCACCGGGAACAGCTTACCGGTTTCCTCGCGTTTGAGCTCGACCCCTAACGAGGCAAACCACTTCACCGCCTGCTCAACGGAAAACGCCGCCAGCACATTCTTGATGATATGGCGATTGCCGAAGAAATCAGTAGGGGTGACGACCTCGTGCGTGACATTGCAACGACCTCCGCCTGAGACGAGGATCTTGGCGCCGATCGTTTTCGCACCATCGAGCAATACGATCCTCTGCGATCGGTCGCTTTTCATGGCCGCCTCTGCAGAGAATATTGAAGCAGCCAGCCCGGCGGCGCCCGCACCGATCACTGCAATATCATACCTATCGTTGTGTATAGACATTAGAGAGTTTTAACTGCCAGTTAACATCGTATTAATCTTGCAATGTTAGAGTTCACCTCGTGAAAGGCCGACTCGTCGGCGCTGGAACCAATCAGAGCAGGAGGTGGCACGATGACCTGTCAAAAATGCAAAGGACTGATGGTAAAAGAATGGCGACCGGAGTTTTCGCAGGAGGCTGTGGTCCTCCGCTGTATCAATTGCGGGCTGGTCCTCGATCCGTTGATTGCACAGAATCGCGTGACCCCGTTGCAGACGAAGCAGCGGATCTTGAATGCCGCTTAACAGTTCTTTCGAGATCGTGAGCCAGTTCGGTCGGTGCGGGCGACTACCGAACCAACCGAATTGGGCAGGTGTGGACGTTGCGTTCGTGGTTAGACCGAAAACTCCGCCCATAAGAATGTGTGATCTGAGGGGTCTTTCGCTCGCCGCGGCTCGACGTCCACCTCTACCCTGACACAGTGCTCTGCCAACGGGGCCGTCGCCAAAATATGGTCGATGCGCCAACCTCTATTCGCTTCCAGGGAGCCAGGCGCTCGGTAATCCCAAAACGTATATTGCTGCCGGTTCGGATAGAGCTTCACGAACATGTCCTGGAATCCCCACGCCAACGTGTTTTCGTACACTCGTCGCACATCTTCGTGATAGCAGACATGCTTGAGATGTTTTTCAGGACTGTGCACGTCCATCGGTCGCGGAGCGACATTCATGTCACCACACCAGATAGCCGGTTTGTTCGGCGACAGATGTTTCTCAAAATACCTGTGGAGTCGATCGTACCAGCCAAGCTTGTATTGATACTTGGGTGAGTCGATCTCGAAGCCCTGTGGCACGTAGGTATTCACAATGGGAATCCCCTTGATCACCACGCGCAAGAGCCGCGCATCTTCCGAATCGCCCCCATCGTCAAACCCGTAGGCCACCGCGTCCGGCTTCTCCCGGCTCAATATCGCGACGCCGTTATACGACTTCATGCCCCTGTAGGTAATTTCATATCCAGATTCCGCCAGCGCCAGTAGCGGAAACTCGCTGTCCTGGACTTTGGTTTCTTGAAGACAGAGCACATCGGGCTTCTGCTTGGCCAGCCAATCGAGCACGATCGGCAAACGTTTGCGGAGAGAATTGACGTTGAAAGTGGCGATCTTCATGGAGAAACCCGTCGAAATGGATGTTCAGGCCGCCGCATCCTAGCAAAAGGCCCACGGGGGAACAAGCCGATGGATATAGTCAATGAAGCGGTTGGTCCGAGAGATTCTCTACATAGAACGGCCCCCAGGAGGCTTTTCCTCTTGAGGGCCAGCAGTCTACCGATGCGATTGCGAGAATTTATGGTGCTGTAACAGAAATAGGAGCGTCAGGAACTGTCGCTTTTATCTCTTGCCCCATCGACTGAGCGGCGTCCTTAGCTTCTCCAACTTTGGCTTTTCCCGCGACTTTGTGCGCCTTCATCTTCTCCTTCATTTCATGGCGCTTCGCCTTGATCGCGCCTTTGCGGGCTTTCATCTTGCCCTTCATCTCTTCCTTCTTTGCCTTCATATCGCTCTTCATCGCGTTTTTCTCAGCCTTCATCTCGTCTTTCATACCGCTCATCTCGCTCTTCATGGCTTCGTCAGCCAAGGCCAGCGAGCTGGTTCCAATCAGACACAATGCTGCAAACCCGATAACGATCAATTTCTGCATTAGACACCTCCCGGAATAGATAATAGTGAGTAGTGATGGTTCCTTCACAAGGAAAAAACAGCCTGCGCCCCTTTTTCAAACCTGTCAAGAATTAGCCCGCATTGTTCATGATGATTTGTCGGAAGTCGGCTAGAGGTCAAGCGGGCAAGAGGAAAGTTATCCCTTCTGGTCGTCCTTAGCCTCTGACCCCGGTCCTCTCGCCCATACATTGGCGTTTGCAACAGCGAGGATAAACCCGTCAAGCACAGTTGAACTATCGATGTGCGGGCAACCGAGCAGGTATGGATTACCGTGTCAGACTATTTATTGGCGTTGAGCGAGTCATGGGTTCCCGGCACACATTCTTCACGTTTCCACTGCTTCAAGATCTTCTGTTCGTTGAAGATCAGGGTATAGCGGTAACAATACAACATTTCTTTGGGACCTTCCCCCAGCTTTCCTATCAACGAGGTGGCTTGCGTCGCGGCATTGGACAGACCAGCAAAATGCAACGAGCTCAATTCCTTTTCGGCCAAAGGCACTCGATAGGTCCAAACCGAATCCCCTCCGAGAACCGGTGTCTTGGCCGTATGGGGAGACCCGAACTTCTCAGTCACTTCGTCTTGAGTGAGTCGATCCACACCTTTTTTGAAATAGCCGTCGCGCCACGGACCTCCGCAGGCGAGCATCCCTCCCGTGAGGAAGAGCATCACCACTGTGAATACGTGCTGACGTATTCGTCTCATTCCTTGGGCTGGTCCTTGAACTCGTGCATACGCCTCACGGAACAATAGAGCGCATAACCTTGGGCCAACATGCCGGTAACCAGCAAGCCCATCGCTGTCTTCATCCACGGCCCTCCTGTGTCTTCCAGTCCATAGATCCCGGCGACGAACCCGAGCGCGATCGCCACAATTCCTATGAATCGAGCGAGCATCCCTTTCGTCCGCAAGTTAATGGAGGCCGGATTATTGTGCATTGCCATCATAGATTCGGAGTACGCTACACTGGATAGCGCTGCCGGTTCAACTCCGCTTCGCGCGAAAGGTTTTTGCACGTAACTCCAAAGAGACCGCCTCGTCTTGGATGCCCTCATTTTCACCGGGCATCGGCAAGAACAGCCAGCCTCTTCCTCATGCACCCAACCGTTCGACAATGGATTCCGCCGGATAGGTTACGATTTCTGCCAGCGTGGGATGATAGTGCGGCATGCACAAAAGATCGGCTGCGGTCCCATGGTAATACATTACCGCTATCAGCTCATGAATCAGTTCGCCGGCTTCCAGGCCGACGATCTGCGCGCCAAGAATCTCACCGGTCTGAGTCGTCGCGAGCAACTTCACAAACCCCTGCGTTGCCCCAAGACAAAGCGCCTTGCCATGGTCGACTAAAGGATAGGAGGCTGTGAGATACGGAATCCCATCGGCCTTCGCACGCGACTCATTGAGTCCCAGAACTGCAACCTGCGGATCGGTAAAAACCACTTCTGTATCCAGCCGATGATCAATTGTCTTCGCCGGCTGATCTGCATGAGTCGCGTTGTACCCCGCAATCTCTCCCTGCTGGATGGCGAGATGCACAATGGGCGATACATCGTTCACATCGCCCACGGCATAGATATGTGTTTGCGACGTGCACATCATGCCATCGACCACAATTCGCCCGTCGTCGACTGTCACTCCCGCCAAATCGAGGCGAAGCCCTTCGATATTGGGCTGCCGGCCTAAGGCCTGGAGAATTTCCTCGCCGACGTAGGATTGCTCCCGTCCGTCTTTCACCGCCCATACCGTCTTCCCTGTTGCGTCATGAGTCACGTGCAGCAATTGCGTGCCCGTAACGACTTCGATGCCCTCACCGATCAAGGCGGCCTCAAGCACGCGTCCGACATCCTCATCCATCTCAGAAAGCAGCGTACGCCCCCGTTGAAGAATCGTGACCTTCGTCCCAAGTCGAGCAAAGAATTGGCCGAGCTCAAGAGCGACGGCCCCGCCACCCAGCACGATCAACGAGCCCGGCTGGGTACGGAGATCCAGGATCGTGTCGCTCGTGAAATATTCGGCTTGGGTCAAACCAGGTATCGGAACCTCACTGGGCCTCGACCCGGTGGCTAGAACGAACGAGCCGGCCGACAAAATGGTGCCTCCAGCGAGGATTTCGTGGGGAGACCGGAAAACCGCTCGCGATTGATAGAGCGTGAACCTCGGGTCTTGAAGCTGCTGAATGCGATAGTCTGCAAACTCCCGGACCAACCGATCCTTCCGGTCCACGATCGCCGACAGATCGGCCTGGACCGAAACCGGAGAGAGTCCAAACTCCTTCGCTCGCCTGAAAAGAGCCGCGACTTCGGCAGAACGTATGATAGCCTTTGTCGGCATGCAACCTCGCAGGATACAGAGCCCCCCGAGCGGGCCATGATCCACAATCGCCACGTCAGCTCCGGCATCGCGCGCAGTCCGTGCTGCTGCATAGCCGGCCGACCCCCCACCTATGACGATCACATCATGGGTCTTATGCATCGAAACCTGCCTCTGTGATTCCTCACCGTATTTCCGTTATTGTACGAAATCAGGACGGGAGGATACATGATGATAGAGCCTGGCCGCTATCGGCACTACAAGGGCCATGAATATGAGGTGCTGGGAGTGGCTCGTCACTCAGAAACGGAAGAGGAATATGTGGTCTATCGGGCGCTCTACGGCGACCGAGGACTATGGATCAGACCAACGGCGATGTTCCTGGAAACTGTGACCGTTGATGGTCGTCCTTGTCCGCGGTTTCAGTTCCTTGCTGCTCCTTAGTAGCTACTTAGATCCTTGCATCTCGCTCCTAATCCTGCTCCTCGCTTCCCCCCAACAGTCGTTCAGGCAAAACCATTCAGGCTTAAGTACTTACCGCTAGCCTCCGATACAGACGATACGAGGTCAGCCATGCCGATTATACGCGCGGTCGATGGCATCGTCGAAATGCATCCTACGCTACCGGTGTCTCCACGTTCTCCCGCAACGCAGGCCGACGCGGATAGACGGGATCGTTCGAAGGAACAGCAGCGGCAGACGGCTGACCATGCAGCACGTCTGGCTCAACAGGCCTATCAGCAACAGGTACAGCAAGCCTCTGCGCCGAAGCCGGCCCTCCTTGCACAGGATTTAATGACCTCCCCCGTATCATGGTTGCCCTCCGACCGTACATTGCTGGAAGCATGGACCGTGATGAAACGTCAGGGGATTCACCACCTCCCTGTGACGTCGGCCGATGGCACATTGGTCGGAACGATATCGAGCCATGACCTGCTACCCTATGTGCATGAACTGGAATCCATCGATTCCCCAAGACCGTCCGCCGAGCACAAGCTCCCCTGCGTGATGAGCAGCCGGGTCTTGTCTGCCACTCCGACAACAGAGATCCGCGAGATTGCCCAAATCATGCTAGAGGAACAGGTAAGTGGGATTCCGATCCTCGACAGCTCCCGTCATCCGATCGGCATTCTGACAACCAGCGATATTCTCCGTGCCATCGTCCACCGAAGCCCTCTCGATCTCAGGACGTAACCAACCATCCAACACTCTGATTGTCTTTCAGTACTCTTGGGGCCATTCGATTCGAGACGCCTCAAAACCTGTTCCATCGTGCCTTCCTTTCATGCAAGGACTTACCCCTCGAATGTACTCCCCCCGCCGTAGGTGTAGGCAACGTCCCGTTTCTGACTTAGACTCACCTGAACGGTCGTGAAGAGATGGGGCGAGCGGATCTTCCCGAATGAGAACGACGGGGAGTGAAGGGGCTCAATGACGGTCCTGAACACATTCTTCAGTACGCCGATCGCCTTCGGGTTTTCAGGCCTGGCGCTTTTCGTGATCGGCCTCCTGATCAAGCAGAATCGGGGCCGGAAGCTGATGTTGACGCTCAGCCTCTTTCTCTATGCCCGGTATATGGTATGGCGTCTGTTCTACACGATCCCCACTGATGACCTGGCCTCCATGGCCCTCGGATCGGTCGTCTATCTGGCGGAGCTCTATGGGCTCTGTCAGTTCTGTTTCTTCACCTATCAGTCCTGGTCACCGACGGAACGGACACCGGCCCCCATTACCACCTATCCCACCGTGGATATCATGGTGACGGTCGTAGACGAGCCGCTCTCGATCCTTCGGCAGACCTTGATCGGCTGTCTCGCGCAGGAATATCCCCGCGACCGATATACCGTATACGTCCTGGATGACGGTCATCGCGACGAAGCCCGGAAATTGGCCGCCTCGCTCGGCTGCGAATACATCCGGCGCCCAGACCGACCTCGTCATGCAAAAGCCGGAAATTTGAACCATGCTCTCCAGCTAAGCCACGGGGAGTTGGTCGTGATCTTCGATGTGGATCACATTCCAGCCCGAACATTTCTCAAAGACACCGTCGGATTTTTTGACGATCCGAAGGTCGCAATCGTGCAAACGCCTCATCACTTCTACAATCCGGATATTTTTCAACGGAACCTGCGCGTCGGCGAGGAGGTGAAGAACGAACAGGCGCTCTTCTTCCGTTCGCTCCAAGCCGGCCGTGATACCCACAACAGCGCTTTCTTTGCTGGCAGCGGCGGCCTTCTCCGTCGAAAGCCCTTGATGGAGATCGGGGGATTCCAGACCCAGACCATTACAGAAGACATTCATACCAGCATGAATCTGCATGCCAGGGGCTACCGCTCCTGCTACCTCAATAAGGTGCTGTCGGCAGGCCTGATGCCGGAAACCTTTGACGGATACTTGAAACAACGAAAACGCTGGGCCATGGGATGCATTCAAGTCTTGCTCCGGGATAATCCGTTGACCAAGCGCGGACTAAGCCTGGCTCAGCGGATCGACTACTTCGGATCGATCTTCTATTTCTTCTTCGGTCTCCCGAGATTGATTTGTCTCGTCGCACCGCTGGCGAGCCTGCTCTTCTCGACACCACCGTTGAAAGCCGACATGCTGGCCCTGAGCAACTTCTTCTTTTCGTTCTTTCTGGCTTCCGCACTCGTGATGCGACCGGTCAGTCGGGGATCGCGCAATCCCTTCTGGTCTGACGTGTATGAGATCGCCATGTGTTTTGCCCTCAGTCTCGTTGCCCTCAAGGCGCTGGCTGCGCCGCGCAAGGAACGGCCATTCGAAGTGACACCGAAAGGGCAACGGGTGAAGAAAAGCTCCACGACCGAATTGTCCTTGGCCTGGCCTCATTTGATCACATTCGGCTTGCTCGTCATCGGTTTGGCGTTGGGCATCCGGCATTGGTGGCAGGGTGTCGGTGATCCGGGATTGCCGGTCAGCCTTTTTTGGGGAAGCGCCAATCTCCTCCTCCTCACCATTGCCCTGTTCGTCGCCAGCGAACAAGCTCAGGGGCGGCAGGGATTCCGACTCAAACGTGATTTCGCCAGCGGGCTATTCGTGGACGGAGAAGGAGTATCGGCACGTGTCATCGACGTGAACGAACAGGGAGCTGCAGTGACGGTGGACGAACCCATCTTTACGCTGCAGGAGACCGTCAAGTTCGCACTGACTTCGTCGCGAGGCCTACTGGTCACAGTCACCGCCCGCATCGTCCGACAGGAGCCGAATCCGTCGGGCGGGATTGACG
This sequence comes from uncultured Nitrospira sp., assembly GCA_964530675.1. Taxonomy (GTDB): domain Bacteria; phylum Nitrospirota; class Nitrospiria; order Nitrospirales; family Nitrospiraceae; genus Palsa-1315. The sequence goes on from CAZGYZ010000028.1 coordinate 12,717, forward strand.
TGGGCCTCCAATTCGATAAGCTGGATGAACAGACGCGACAGATTCTGGTCGATAAAATGTATGGGGATCCTATTCCCTGGGAAGACTGCTACCGTATCCAACCGGGGGTCGGCAGCAGCCTCAGTTCACTCCTCCAGGCTCTGACCATCCCATGGCGCCCCCTCACCTGGAATCGCCGGAGCATGATTCGCCTCACGGGAGGAACCATGTGTCTAATCACCGCGCCGTCTTCGGTGTGGCGAGGCCGCGTGGAAGACATGTCCTTCACCGGCGTCAGCGCCATCTTTTCTGGATCCCCACAAGACTCGTTGGCCGGCGCCCTGCTGGAGCTTCCCGGAGTCACGCTGAAAGTCAGTCCTGTGGGGATGGTCCGAAAGTGGAAGAAGACGCTCGTGCACTTCAGGGTCGTGAGTATTGAGTCCGGTGAGGAACAGTGGCGTCGCTTGCACCATGCACACTGACGCTCGGCTTAACCAAGAATCAAGGTATACGATGGGATCATCTCATCTTCACGAGGGAGTCCCCATGGACGAGGACAGTCCTTTTCTTTCAGCTGATGTACGGCCTGCCCGACGGTTGATGCGCCTGAGAACGAAGGCGCGACGACTTACGCGACTCCTACTAGCGGCAGGTATCCTGACTTGCCTGCCTATCGTGAGCGAGGCGGGAGATGTCTTCACGGGGTTTCAGATCGACAATAAGAGCCAGTACTTTGGCTACCTCGGCGTCAGAACCCCAATCTTGGGGAATTCAGCAGGATCCGGTTTGTTTGTCCAGGCTATGACTTCTGGGCTCGGCTATAACTTTAAGACCAACGGGCAACTCCTGGATGCCAACATCCAGTCTATTGTCCCTTCGCTCGGCATCTCCACAACGCTCGGCGGCTGGACGCTCTCCGCCCTCGCCGGTCCTCAGCTTCGCAAAATCGAAGAACAGCGGCTGAACGCGAGCAGCACGATCGCCTATCAGGCCGGCGTGTATGGCCAACTTGAAGCGCTCTATTGGCATGAGAAATGGAACCTCCACGCCATAGGGTCGTACGCTGACCTCGATAATTTCTTCTGGAGCCGGCTACGTGGAAAGGTGCTGGCCTATAAGCCCGAGAAGAGTTGTTGCGCAACGTATCTCGGCTGGGATGTGACAGGAATGGGTAATGCCGGTTTCCGAGGGATCATGACGGGGCCCATCGCTGAAGTTCAGGTCAGCAAAGTGTTTTTGCTCGTCCGGGGTGGATACCAACACAATACGACCTTCCACAGCGGGGCTTATGGAGGATTTGAAATCTATTTCCCTTTCTAGCCGTCTGCGGAAAATCTCTGTGGGCATGCCAGATTTTTAATGGTCTGTACGTCTTAGATGATAGAAGTACGCTTCGGTACGCTGAGCCTCTGAGCGATGCGAGAACGAAGCCCGGTGAAAGGCGCGTCTCGGCGCGCCGGGGCTGGGCGGGTGAGAAAAGCGACTTTTTCAGCATCCTGCTAGCTCAACCAGGTCCATTGCGCAAAAGTCGCTGCTTGCCCGACTCTCTGGCCTCCTGCATCCATGATATTCCAGATGAGAGCGTCCTCGACGAGAAAACGGCGGCCTGTTGAAGTAATTCTCACACCTCGATAGGTGTCGAGATACCCTCTGGTTCTGGCTTGTTCCAACATCCACTCGCGTTCAGCCCGACTCGTGGGCTCCGCCGTCAGCCGCGACGGAGTCTCCACGAGTTGTTCCCAGGTCATCTCCCACAAGTCCAATGCGATCTGATTGCCGTAATTGAGGA